>CAMJHW010000077.1 GCA_946405645.1 uncultured Bacteroidales bacterium | reverse complement strand
TTTCAAAGCTTAATTCAGTTAAAGATCGTAATCCGTCATGGAAGACAATCTCAAAGTGACCTGTCTGCACGACAGGCATGTGGCATTGGGCGCCAAGATGAGCCCGTTTGCCGGGTTCGATATGCCGATACAGTATTCCGGTATTACCGAGGAGCACCTCGCCGTACGTAAGCGCGTGGGTATGTTCGATGTCTCGCACATGGGCGAGATTTTCGTCAGCGGTCCCGAAGCCGAGAAGTTCGTCAACCATATTTTCACCAACGACGTCCGCACCATCGCTGCCGGCGGTATACTTTATGGGATGATGCTCTATCCCACCGGCGGAGTCGTGGACGATCTCCTCGTTTATCGCGAGTTCACTCCGGACAGTTTCCTGCTGGTCGTGAATGCCGCCAACATTGACAAGGATTACGAGTGGATACTCGGACAGATCGCGGGATTCGACGCCAAGGCTGTCAACGATTCCGACGAGTGGGGACAGATCGCGGTGCAGGGCCCCGAGGCCGAAAAGACGGTCGTTGACGTGCTTGGCATTTCCGGCGCAGCCGCTCTCGGATTCTATGAGTTCTTCGACGGCTCCTGGAAGGGAGGCAGGATGATTGTCAGCCGCACCGGCTATACCGGTGAGGACGGCTTCGAGATCTATGCTTCTCCTGAAAGCATCGTGGAGATTTGGGATATCCTCCTGAAGGCAGGCGTCACTCCTTGCGGCCTTGGCTGCCGCGACACTCTCCGTTTCGAGGCCGGTCTGCCGCTCTACGGCGACGAACTCAGCGCCGACATCACTCCCGTCGAGGCAGGGCTCTCGATGTTCTGCAAGCTCGACAAGGACGAGTTCGTCGGCAAGGACGTCCTTGCCCGCCAGAAGGCCGAAGGCACTGTCAAGAAACTGGTCGGCATCGAGATCAACGACAAAGCCATCCCCCGCGCGGGATATCCGGTCGAACTGGAGGACGGCACCGAGGTGGGTGTAGTCACTACCGGCTACCGTTCCATCTCCCTGGACCGCAGCATCTGCTTCGCCCTCGTGAAGTCGGAGTACTCCAAGCTCGGCACTCCTCTCTGGATCCGCATCCGCAAGAAGGTCTTCGCCGGCGAGGTGGTCAAGAAAAGATTCTATCAGACAAACTATAAAAAATAAGCAGGAACATGTCAAAGATTGTTGAAGGATTGCTTTACAGCGATTCACACGAGTGGGTCATGGTTGACGGCGACATCGCCATCATCGGAGTCACTGATTTCGCCCAGGCTGAGATGGGTGACATTACTTATGTCGACCTCCCCGAGGTGGACGACGAGGTGAGCAAGGGTGAGGACTTCGGCGCCCTCGAGAGCGTCAAGGCCTCCAGCGAACTCTATTCTCCCGTCTCCGGCACCGTCGTCGCGGTCAACGAAGCCCTCGAGGACGCTCCCGAGCTGGTCAACGAGGACGCTTTCGCCAACTGGATCATCAAGGTGGAAATGAGCGACAAGGGTGAGCTCGAGTCCCTCATGGACGCCGCGGCCTACGCGGAGATCGCCAAGTAATCGATGGGAACATTCTCTTATTTTCCTCATACCGAGGAGGATATCCGGCAGATGCTCGAACGTGTGGGGGTGCAGTCTCTCGACGACCTCTATGCCGACGTACCTGCCGGTTATATTTATAAGGGGGAGTATGACCTCCCGGATGCACTCTCCGAGCAGGAGGTGCGCGACTATTTCGAGAAGCTTGCGGAACGCAATACCCGCCTGAAGGTGTTTGCCGGCGCCGGCTCCTACGACCACTATACTCCTTCCGTGGTTCCCTACATCATTTCCCGTTCGGAGTTCCTCACGGCATATACTCCCTATCAGTGCGAGATCTCGCAGGGTACTCTCCGCTACATCTTCGAATACCAGAGCATGATCTGCGCTCTGACCGGGATGGACGTCAGTAATGCCTCGATGTATGACGGGCCCACAGCGGCGGCCGAGGCCATGCGCATGGCCGTCGCCAGCGCCCGCAAGAAGAACACTGTCCTGCTCTCCAGGACCCTTCTCCCCAATGTCGTCAAGACGGTCGAGACTTATGCCAAGTATTACGGCACCAACATCGCCTATATAGAGGCTGAGGACGGGCAGACGTCGCTCGCCAGCCTTCGCGAAGCGATGGCGTGCGGCGACGTCGCCGGCGCCATTGTGCCGGGCATCAACCGTTTCGGCATCATAGAGGACCTGAGCGGCTTCGCCGATACTCTCCACGAGGGCAAGGCCCTCCTGGTCGAGTACTGCGACCCTTCCGCACTCGCGGTCCTCAAGACTCCTGCGGAGTGGGGCGCCGACGTAGCCGTCGGCGACGGCCAGTCGCTCGGCATCCCGATGTGCTTCGGAGGCCCTTACGTGGGCTTCATGGCCTGTACCAAGGACCATATGCGCAAGTTGCCCGGCCGCATCGTCGGCGAAACTGTCGACGGGCAGGGAAGGCGCGCCTTTGTGCTTACGCTGCAGGCGCGCGAGCAGCACATCCGTCGCGAGAAGGCGACGTCCAATATCTGCTCCAACGAGTCCCTGATGGCGCTCTTCGTGACGGTCTATGCGTCCCTCATGGGCCCTCAGGGCCTCAGGGAGGTCAACGAGAAGTCCTATGCCGGCGCGCATCTGCTGCATGACATGCTGCTGCAGACCGGCAAATTCGAGGAGGTATTCGACAAACCCTTCCTCAAGGAGTTCGTCTTGAAGCCCCTCGTCGATGCCAAGGCCCTCCAGGCCAGGCTGTACGAGGGCGGATTCTTCGGAGCCCTCGAGACCGAGGAAGGATATGTAAGTTTCTGCGTTACAGAGAAAAGGACCCGTGCCGAGATCGAGGCGCTGGTCGCATTGGCAAGGGAGGCATAGGGTATGAAGTACTACGACAAACTCATTTTCGAACTCTCGAAACCCGGCCGCAGGGCATATACCCTTCCGGCATCGGCCGATCCTTCCGCTTCCTTCTCCATCCCTTCCGACCTGCTCCGCGCCGAGGCGCCCGAGCTCCCGGAAGTCAGCGAAGTGGACGTCGTCCGCCACTATACCAATCTCTCGCAGATGAATTTCGGTGTGGATACCGGCTTCTATCCGCTTGGCAGCTGCACCATGAAATACAATCCCAAGATCAACGAGGAGATAGCCGCGATGCCCGCTTTCCAGGGGCTCCATCCTCTTCAGGACGAGAGCACTGTCCAGGGCGCACTCGAGGTCTATTACGAAATGGACCGCGCCTTGTCGGCCATCACCGGCATGAAGCACTTCACCCTCAATCCCTGCGCCGGCGCGCACGGCGAGCTGACCGGCCTCATGGTGATGCGCAGCTATCACGCTTCGCGCGGTGACACTGCGCGCACCAAGGTCATTGTCCCCGACAGCGCCCACGGCACCAACCCCGCCTCCGCGGCGGTTTGCGGCCTAAGTATCGTCGAGGTGAAGTCCAATGCCTCCGGCCTCGTGGACGTCGAGGACCTCAAGCCTCTCCTCGGCCCCGATATCGCCGGCATCATGATGACCAACCCCAATACCCTCGGACTCTTCGAGAAGGATATCAAGGAGATAGCCGAGCTCGTGCACGCCTGCGGAGGTCTCCTGTACTATGACGGAGCCAACATGAATCCGTTGCTCGGCGTCGTCCGTCCCGGCGACATGGGCTTCGACATCATGCACCTGAACCTTCACAAGACCTTCTCCACCCCGCACGGCGGAGGCGGTCCTGGCTCCGGCCCCGTCGGCGTAGCCGACAGGCTGGCGGAGTTCCTGCCTACGCCCAAGGTCGTGAAAGGCGGGGACGGCCGTTTCCACATCGTGGGCGACGCCCCGATGTCCGCCGGCCGCGTGTCCGCCTTCATGGGCAATTTCGGAGTCATCCTCAGGGCATATGCCTATATCCTGATGCTCGGCAAGCAGCATCTGGCGATGGCCGGAAAGCTCGCCACCCTAGGGGCAAACTACATCAAGGAAAGTCTCAAGGACGCTTACAAGCTTCCGATCCCTTCGATCTGCAAGCACGAATTCGTTTTCGATGGATTGATCGATGACGGTTCAGCCACCGGAAAGCCCGGCGCGACCACGCTCGACGTTGCCAAACGTCTGCTGGACTTCGGATATCATGCTCCGACGATCTATTTCCCGCTGCTGTTCCATCAGGCCCTGATGATCGAGCCCACGGAGACCGAGTCCAAGGAGACCTTGGATGCTTTCATCGACGTGATGCATGCGATCGCCCGTGAGGCCGCAGAGGATCCTGACATCCTGCACGGCGCTCCGCACAATGCCCCCATCTCGCGTCCTGACGAGACGATGGCGGCACGCAGACCCGTGCTGAAATACAAGGACGAACTCAGTTGAGATTCTTGCCGTGGCAGCGTCTGTATGACAGACCGCTGCCACAGGGGCATGGATCGTCCGGACCGACGTGCCTGACGGCCATGCTGTAGCGATAGATTTCATTCAGGGGGCCGGGCAGTTCGCCCGGCTCTTTCTTTGTCCCTTCGGGTTCCGAGGCATCGTCCTCGAAGGCGCTCTCATCGACCTGGATGCTGAGCTTCAAGAGATTGGACTCCGTGGAGGAATGGCCCTTGAGGAGCCATTTCGGGACGGAATTGGCGTAGGCGGCGATGGTGTCGATATACTTGCGGTATTCGTCGAAGGAGTCGATCTCGTCTATCTTGTCGTTGATGCAGCTGAACATCGCCTCGGCGCAGGCCTCGTCAGTGGCATACTGGGAATTGACCCAGACCTCGTTGAGGCAGTCGAGGATGTCCTGCCTGTCGTAACCGAGATCCTCCAGTACATCCCAGGCGGCGGCATACTCCGGAGTGCCGTAGCCGAAGGCGCAGAAAGGAGCGTCGCTTCCCGCATGCAAGGCTTCATCCTTTGTAAAGCTGGCGAAGTCCTTCATGTCCTTGAACTCCTCCCATCCGTCGATGAGACGCTCATATTCGTAGGCGTATGGGGAGACCAGATACATCTCTCCCTTGTAGGTCGCCCTTTGGATCGCTATCAGTCGGTTCTCGGCTATCCTTGCGAAGACCTCGGAACCGTTTTCCGTTCCTTCCATCATGTCGAAGGCCTGACGGACGAAAGCATCCACGGTTATGACTCCGTAGAGATTTAGGAGTCCGAGGGCGAGCCTCTCGGTCTCGAACGACCCGTCTACCCTTTTCTCGGCTATGACATGGTCGATGATGGCGGCCACGGGGGAGAACAGCGCCTCGTCAATGCAGGCATAGACATAATCCTTGTCCCTGTCGTCTATGTAGATGAGATTCAGCATCTCCAGCAGGGAAGGGTAGTCCGGGTTGAGGAGTTCCACCCATTCGCCGGGTCCGGCGGTGACCAGGTCGCGGAGGAGCATGAGGTCGCTCTCCGTGAGCATGTACATCCATGCCCGTGGATTGCCTCCGATGAGTGCGGCGGTCTTCTCCACCAGCCCGGCCTTCTTCTCGCCCTTTGCGGGCGGCTCGTCGAAGAAGTCCAGGATGCTTGTCAGCTCATCCTTGGTGAAGCGGCCGAAAAATGTCTTCAGCGACTGGTCCATATCTCTTAAATGTGTCCAAAGATAGGAGTTTTATTCTTATTTTTGTGAAAACCTCGTCAAGAAATGGAATTATATGAGTTCGCGCGTCCGGCGCTTATGGCCGGCAAGACGCTGCTTTTCGTCCACGGGTTCGCTTCCAGCGGAAGGAGCGGCACCGCGCGGGCGCTCCGGACCCTCCTGCCGGAGGCGGAGGTCCTCGCGCCCGACCTGCCGGTCCGGCCCCACGAGGCGCTGGCGCTGCTGCGCCGCCTCGTGGACGAGCGCCGGCCCGACCTGATCCTCGGCACCTCCATGGGAGGGATGTATGCCGAGCAGCTTCACGGAATAGACCGCATCCTGGTCAATCCCGCCTTTCAGCTGGCGGATACCATCCTCAAGAACAACGGCCTTGGCCGCAAGGAGTTCCACAATCCCCGCGAGGACGGACAGAAGGACTTCCTGGTGACCAAGGCATTGCTGGAAGAGTTCCGCGAAGTGTCTTCACATTGCTTCGAGAGCATAGACGACGATGAGCGTGAACGCGTGTTCGCGCTCTTCGGAAGGCGCGACACGCTGGTGTTCACGCACGACCTTACGAGGGAGCATTACCCGCAGTGCATAAGCTACGACGGGGAGCACAGCCTGAATGACACTTCGTTGCTTCATTCGGTGATACCTGTCATCCAATGGATTGACGACAGTCAGCGCGGTATCCAGCGCCCTTCCGTACTGATAGCCTTTGACGATGTGCTGCGTTACCGCCACAACGGCGAGGCCGTCAGTGCCTCGCTCAAGGCCGTGGAGTACCTGGCACAGCGTTTCGACCTCCAGTTCGTCGTAAGCGGCGACGCTGACGGATGGGATGCGATGGATGAGAAACGCAAATGGATGGAGGAACACTTCGGCGTTCCTGTCTGGAACCGGACTGTCCTTACAACCAGGAAAGACCTCCTTCTCGGAGATTATCTCGTGGATGCCCACCCGGATGAGTGCGGAGGCGATTCGTTCATGGGGACTTCAGTCCGCTTGGGGTCTCCGGATTTCCGCGACTGGGAGGAGACCATTACCTTTTTTGCCCGGATTTGTGGCGATAGTCGCTAACT
>CAMJHW010000076.1 GCA_946405645.1 uncultured Bacteroidales bacterium | reverse complement strand
AAGGTCATCGGCATCGAGTATGTGCCGGAGGCCATCGAGGATGCCAGGACCAACGCCGCGGCCAACGGCATCACCAACTGCGAGTTCTTCGCGGGCGACATGAAGGACATCCTGACCGACTCCTTCGTCGCGGAGCACGGACGCCCCGACGTCATCATCCTCGACCCTCCCCGCGCAGGTATCCATCCCGACGTGGCTAAGGTCATCCTCGACGCCGAACCCGACCGGATGGTCTATGTCAGCTGCAACCCCGCATCCCAGGCCCGCGACCTGGCCATCCTTTGCCAGAAATACACCATTACGGCCGTACAGCCAGTGGACATGTTTCCCCATACGCAGCACGTCGAAAACGTCTGCGCGCTCAAACTTAAGAATGATCATAACATATGGCCCTAACTCTGCTGATACTCATAGTAGGACTCGCACTGATAGTGCTCGGAGCGGACTGGCTGGTCGACGGTGCCTCCAGCATCGCCCGCAAGGCCGGTATCAGCGAATTCGTCATCGGACTTACCATCGTAGGTTTTGGCACCTCATGCCCTGAGCTGGTGGTCAGCCTCACCGGCGCCATCGCCGGCAGTTCGGACATCTCGGCCGGCAATGTCATCGGCTCCAACATCTTCAACACACTGCTGATACTTGGTCTGACGGCCATCGTCGCGCCCATCACCATTACCCCAAAGAACAAGCGGAGGGACATCCCCATGACCATAGGAGTCACCGTGTTGTTCCTTCTCTGCGGCATGAGCCACACCTTGTTCGGCCTCGGCGGATATGACGGTATAAGCAGGATCGAGGGCATAGTGTTCCTCATTCTTTTCTGCGCCTACATCTACCTCTGTTTCAAGACCGGTTCCGCGGATGAAGCCGAAGAAGGAGGAAAGCAGATGAAACTTGCCGCCGCCATCGCCCTGGTGCTGGCAGGCCTGGCCGGCCTGATCGCGGGAGGCAAGCTCTTCGTCAATTCCGCAACGGAGATTGCGCAGAGGCTTGGCATTTCCGAGAAGTTCATCGCAGTGACCATCCTTGCGGGAGGCACTTCCCTGCCGGAACTTGCAACCTGCGTCGTCGCAGCGGCCAAGAAGAAAGGCCAGCTGGCGCTCGGCAACATCCTCGGATCGAACATCTTCAACATCCTGCTCATCCTCGGATGCTCCGCCGTAGTCCATCCCCTTCATTTCGCGGGCATCAACATGGTGGACATGGGAGTGCTCCTGCTGAGCTCCCTGCTCGTCTTCACGAGCGCATATACCGGCAGGAAGGACATGGTGGACCGTTTCGACGGCAGCATCCTGCTGCTTTGCGAAGTGGCGTACATGGCATGGCTGATATATAATCTTTGACTATAACCAATATCCAAGCATATGAGATTTGAACCGACCAAATACCAACTGATGAACGTTGGCACCGGCAGGATCTTCGAGGACGGCGAGTGGACCCTCGCCGACCCGCAGGCCCCGTCACCCTCGCTCGTGAGGGCAGTCTATGAGAACAAGCAGTTCACCCCCCGCAAGAATCTCGACGGCCTGTACCGCTATGCGGAATGGCTGCCCATCAAGCGGACGCTCAAGAACTCCTGCGCTCCAGTCACCTACAAGAGCCGCGGCCTGGCCAAGGAGCTTGGTCTCAAGAACCTGTACATTACCTTCTCCGGCTATCATCCCAAGATCGGAGCGCTCATGACCACCTGCTCCTTCAAGGAGACCGAGGCGTTCTCCGTCTGTGCGCGCATCCCGAAGGGCGAAAAGCGCGTACTGGTCGTTCAATCCGCAGGCAATACCGCCCGTGCATTCGCCAAGGTCTGCTCGGACAACAACATTCCGGTGGTGATCTGCATCCCCGTGGACAATGTCCATGACATGTGGTTCCCGAAGAAGCTCAAGGACTGCGTCAAGGTCGTCGCCGCTCCACGCGGCTCCGACTACTTCGACGCCATCGCCCTCGGCGAAAAGATCTGCACGGATCCCATGTTCTTTGCCGAAGGCGGCGCCAAGAACGTCGCCAGGCGCGACGGAATGGGCACTACGCTGCTCAGTGCCGTCGAGGCCATCGGCCGCATCCCTGACGCCTATTTCCAGGCGGTCGGCAGCGGCACCGGAGCCATCGCCGCCTGGGAGAACAATCTCCGTCTCATCGAGGACGGCCGTTTCGGCACCAACAAGATGAAGGTCTTCGTATCCCAGAACACCCCCTTCACTCTGATGCACGACACCTGGAAAGCCGGCTCCCGCACTCTCCTGGACATCACTGCAGAGGAGTCAAGGCGCGCCTCGGAAGTCATCCTCGCCAAGGTTCTTTCCAACAGGAAACCTCCGTACAGCCTCGCCGGAGGCCTGTTCGACGCCCTCACAGACACTGGCGGCGACATGTTCACAGTCACCAATGACGAAATCGTCCAGTGGATAGTCCGTTTCATGAAGGCGGAAGGATACGACATCCTGCCCGCCGCAGCCACCGCTGTTTGCAGCGTGTCCAAGGCCCTCGAAGAAGGCAAGATCTCCAAGGACGACATCGTCATGCTGAACGTCACCGGAGGCGGACTCATTTCCGCCAAGAAGGGCGGCTATGTCGAGAAAGAACCCGACTTGGTGCTCAGCCCCGATCTTCCGGCCGAGGAGATCACGGAACAAGTCAAGAACCTGTTCAAGAGAGGCCGGCTGGCCAAATGACAGAAAAAGCGGAGCTTATTCAAGCTCCGCTTTGAATTTTTCCTTGGTCGCCACGGGATTGGCATATATCCCGAGGAATATCTTCCTGAGCTCATCCCTGTCGAGCCCGCGCTCCGTCCTGCGGAGCTTGTGCTCGGTATATGCCTTGAAGGACTCGACGTCTTCGGGACCGTAATGGTCGGAATACTTGGTGGTTCCGTTCACTATGTCATAGGCGACATAGTTGGTCTTCCAAAGATGGTATCCCTCTACCACTCGGATGTCGACTGCGTGACGTATCATCTGGTAGCGGTCGTTCTTGTCGCAGTGCGAAGCGGCTTCGATCTCTTCATGTGTCAGCGGGACGCCGATATTGAGATGGACATTGCCCTTCTGCTGGCGGATGCCGGTCATAATGCTGTGCATATCCTCCTTCGGTCCCTTGACATACTTCTGCGAACGGGAAATGAGGATTTCACGGGCCTTGCGGAAGTCGCAGGGTTCGTACTCGTATGATATGCTCAGAGGAACGATGTTCAACTCCTCGAAATTCTCCACGAAAGTCCCCGTTCCGCTCATGTCGAACATTTTCAGCAAGCCCTGCTCGGTAATGTCGATACCGTCCTTGGTACGGCCCTGGCGCTGAGCGATCCACACCGAGCTCTTGCCGCTGGTGATGGTCTGCCTTATATACTTGGAAAGGAGCTGGGATGAGAGGTAAAGTTCACGTGCGGAAATGCCGCGGATGACCTTGATCATGCGGTTGGAACGGAGCAGCTTCTCGACGACCTTCTCCGACAGGAGATTGTCTCCCACGCATATTTCGGACATGGGTATGCCGTTCTTATGCAATACATATTGCGTGATGGCCGGGTCGAGGATGATGTCGCGATGGTTGGACATCATGAGGAACTTACCGTCGACGGCATTGAGGTTGGCCACGCCGTCATATGAGAAATTATGCACGGTATGGTCGAGGCACCAGTCGACGGCCTTGCTCATTATGATGGACTGGAACTCGTCGATGCTATGGATGCTCTTCAGCGAGTCCGCAAGGAAAGAGGCCTTTTCCTCCGGAAAAAGGGCCTTGGAAATGAGCGGAACGGCCGGATGGCGGGACAATTCGGCCAAAGCCCTGGCAGCTTCTTCGTCGCTGTAGGGGCAGATGGCTTCGAACTGGGAAACGTCTTCCATATTCAATTATACAATTAAATACAAATCTATTCAAAAAAAACGAATCTACAAGCGCGCCCTGAACAGAAGCGAGCTGTCTCCGTAGCTGAGGAAACGGAAACCGTGTGCGAGAGCATAGTCATAGATCGTCCTCCAGTCGCCACCGACAAAAGCGGAAACAAGAAGGATGAGCGTACTCTCGGGCTGATGGAAATTGGTCACCAGCATATCCACGATGCGGAAGCGGAATCCGGGAACTATGATTATCCTGGTATCGGCCTTCAACTCGTCCAGGCCGTTGTCCTCGAGATACTTTACGATGGCCTCGAGCGATTCACGCAGCGAATAGGCATATTCGCGAGTATAAGGGCACCATTGCTCCACGGGAGCGGGCCTGCCAGTCTCGATGCAGGAAACACCTATATAATACAGCGACTCAAGCGTACGCACGGATGTCGTGCCTACGGCTATGACGCTTTTGTCCCCTTCGCAAAGCGAGCGGATAAAGGACTTTTTCACCACGAAAGGCTCGCTGTGCATCGGATGCTCCGAGACAAGTTCGCTCTTGACAGGAAGGAAAGTCCCTGCACCTACGTGCAGGCAAATGGTCTCGGAATCAATGCCCTTCGCACGTATGCGATCGAGAACGGACTCGGTGAAATGAAGTCCGGCCGTGGGCGCTGCCACGGACCCCCTGAAACGCGCATACAGTGTCTGATAGCGTTCCAGGTCGACGGCCTCAGTCTCACGATTAAGATACGGAGGGATAGGGACGGAACCGCAAGCCTCAAGCACAGCTGAGAATGGAGAACCGTCGTTCCAGGTAAACTCGACTACGCCCGTCTCCCCCTCACGGGAGAGCAGACGGGCCTGGAGGTCCATCCTGTCGACTACGGGATCGGTGCCGTGCCCGTACAGGCGCAGCACATCGTCCTTCCAGCGTTTGGAGTTTCCTATGACGCAGCGCCACACACAACGACCGACGGAAGTGAATACAGTGCTGTATTCGGCAGGCTCGACCGGCTGTAGGCAGAATATCTCGATATGAGCCCCTGTCGGTCTCTGGAAATGCAGGCGCGCGGGAACTACCTTAGTATCGTTGAACACCATTATGGAAGATGCTGGAAGCAGATCCGGGAGCTCTCTGAAGACAAACTCGTCCACGATACCGTCGCGGTAACGCAGAAGCTTGGACGCATCGCGTTCTGGAAGCGGATATTTAGCGATCCTCTCGTCTGGGAGGGGATAATCGAAATCTTGTATACGGATAACCGGTATCATCGTGAGAATTCAAAATTCACGGCAAAGTTACATATTCCATCGGAGATTCGAAAAACACGTGAAAACCTTTTAATCTGGCAAAAAGTTGGATTTTGAATTAGAAATTTACATGTTACATTTCTCAATTTCCAAAATTGTCAATTCAAAATTGTAACACAATGTAAACGGTTAACTTTTGTAAAATAAGTTAAATTTATCGCATACTTGTCTTTTTATAAAGCATCTGATTGTCAAAAGGTAACATAGGGCGAGTTTGATTAAAGACTGAAAATGAATTGTAAAAACATACCTGTCAAATCTCATAAGGGTTTATAATACATAGTTTTTTCCAATATTATGCTCTTATACCCAGTATTTTATATCTTATAGTCTATACTTTTAGTATAGATGTTTTACTATGTATTTCATGGGTTATCCCCTACCCTGTTTCATTATGTGAATTGCATTTGGCACTTGCTTCTTTCCAACAAGATTACTACATTTGTAAAAAGACCGTTCAAAATATGAATCGCAGATTGCAGCAATTTCTTTCAGCGGAAAATATCTCGCAGGCACAGTTCGCCGATTCGATCGAAGTCGCGCGCGCCAGCGTTTCCCACGTTCTGGCCGGAAGGAACAAGCCCGGCTATGATTTCATACGCAGCATTTCCGAGCATTATCCCAAGCTCAATCTCGAATGGCTCATCAGCGGACGGGGCAAAATGTACAAGCAAGACTCCCCTTCCAGTCTCCAGACTTCCGTCCAACCTGTCGAAGAAACTGCTGGCGATACGCTTTTCGGCGAGGGGCTTTTCGGAAGCCAAGAGCCTGAAAACGAGCCTGTTGCACAAGAACAAGGCAGTCATTCCGCCCCATTGTCCACCACAGCCGCGACAAACACACCGGAGACAAAGGAGCGCTCCATTACCAGAATCATCGTATTCTACGACGACAATACTTTTCAAGAATTGAAGTAGAATTGTTATATTTGTTTGTCCATTCGCACGTGCCCATGTACAAACAGATCATCAGACCTATCTTATTCTGCTTCAAGCCAGAAACCGCACACAAGCTATATCTGTCACTTGTGCGCGTTTCCGGGTATTTTCCGGGGCGTTTCCTGGTGCGGATGACGCACGGGTATTCCGATCCTTCCCTGCAGCGCAACGTTTTCGGCCTGGATTTCCAGAATCCCGTCGGCCTGGCTGCCGGATTCGACTCAAATGGCGACCGTTTCAATGAGTTAGCCAATTTCGGCTTCGGTTTCCTCGAGCTTGGATCGCTCTCCCCGGAGCCTCAGGACGGAGGCCAGAAGCCCCGCATGCTGCGTTTCAAGAAGGAAAAGGCTCTTGTCAACCGCGTGGAAGCCAGGAATAAAGGCGTCCGCTATGCCATCGACCGTATACAGACCCGCAGGCCCGACAGCGTTCTTTGTGCCAACATAACCTACGATGCGGCCAGTCGAAAGGACGATGAGATTACCAACGACTACCAGAAAGCTTTCTCGCTTCTGTACGACTTCGTCGATATGTTTACCATCAGCGTGTCGAGGCCCAATACTGATGGACTGCTTGAGGTGCAGGACCGTAACTCATTG
>CAMJHW010000075.1 GCA_946405645.1 uncultured Bacteroidales bacterium | reverse complement strand
AAGAGCGAGCGGCTGCGCGCCCGGTCGATGACGTCGCGGACGTCCTTGACTCCGGCGCTGACTGCGGACAATGTGAAGAACTCCCTGTCGAGAGTCTCCGCTATGATGCGGGCAAGGGTAGTCTTGCCGACGCCCGGAGGGCCCCAGAGGATGAACGATGACAAAGCCCCGCTTTCGATCATGTTGCGGAGTATGCAACCGGGGCCTACGAGGTGTCGCTGACCGACGTATCCGTCCAGCGAAACGGGCCTCATCCGCTCCGGAAGGGGAGGGAGCATGGCACTCCGGCCTATTTTGTCATCATTTTCCAGCATCTTCGCTATTTAATTTATTTATAATGCATTTAACAAAAGTGTTAAAATATATAACACTTTTGTTAACAGCTATTTTGCTCAATTCAAGGCCTTTTTATAGACCCTGCGGCGCTTACATTCCTTCACCTCTAGGTCGCCCCACTGGGAACGGATGTCGAGGTTGGACTCAAGCTCGGCATTGGACTCTCCATAGACGAAACCGGCCTCGAGAAGACGCTTCATTATGTCCACGAAGACAAGGGAATTCACACCTTTCTTCTGATATTCCGGCTTAACTCCGATCAGCAGCATCTCGAAATTCTCCTCGTACTTCCAGTACATGGACCTGAGGATATGGAACCATCCGAAGGGGAAGAGACGGCCCTTGCTCTTCTTGAGCGCGCGCGTGATGGAGGGCATCACGACTCCGAAACCCACGATGTTACCGTCCTTGTCCTCTACGAGGGTAACGAACTTCAGGTCCAGGACACCGAGGTAGAATCCGACATACTTGTCGACCATCTTCTTCGGGAGTACGGTGAAATTGTAAAGCGAAGAATAGGTTTCATTTATGAGGTCGAAGAGGCGGTAGCCGATATCGGTCTTGCGAACCTCCCGACGCGTGATCTTGCGCACACGGAGATCGTAGCGTTCGGACACGAGTTTGGCCACTCGGGTGTATTTCTCCGGGATCGAATCTCCAATATATATGCGATACTCGAGCCAGTCCACGTCCTTGACGTAGCCCAGGGCCTCCATATGATCTTTATAATAAGGCCAGTTGTGATGCAGGGCCATGCTGCTGAGGTACTCGAAACCCTCGACCAGCATACCCTCGGGGTCGAAATCCGTAAAACCGAGGGGACCGAGGATGGTGGTCATCCCACGCTCCTTGCCGAAAGCCACAACCGCATCCAGAAGTGCCTTGGACACCTCGCGGTCATCGATAAAGTCGAACCAGCCGAAACGCACTTCATCGTGATGCCAGGCTTCGTTGGCCTTGCGGTTGACGATGGCGGCGACCCTGCCGGCGAGCTTGCCGTCCTTGTATGCCAGATACATGGCTGCATCGCAGAACTCGTATGCGGGATTCTTCTTGGGATTAAGCGTCTCTTCGTCATCCATGATAAGAGGGGGGACGAAGGCGGGCATATCCTTGTACAAAGCGATAGGGAAGTGCAGGAATTGCTTGAAAGAGCGCTTGTTCTGTACACGCGTGACAGTAACGGACATGATAGACGGTTTTGGTTTTTCCGTGCTAAGATAAGTATAATTTGCGGTTTTATTGAAAGAAATTCCTAACTTCGTATTGGTATGAAGGGCAGAATGCCAGCCTTGTCTCTGCTGCTTGCAGTCATCATCATGCCGGCGCTTGCCCTGGAAGCACCGGCACAGGATTCCAAATCCCTCAGCATCGGCACATTCCATTCTCCGAAGGGGATTGGACTCTGCTTCGAGATCCAGCAGAACCGGGACTACTTCGACTCTTTCGATGTCATAGCCGACATGTTCGGCATCCTGAACGGGGATTATTCCAGGCCAGGATACAAGGCCACATATTGCAGAAACATAATACTCAAGCATTTCCATCACGACGAATACAAGCTCGACCTGTACGCCGGACCCGGTGTCACGGCGGGTTACGTCAGGGACATCCACGAGCCCATGAGTATTGTCGCCGGGCTGGCGGGCTCAGGCGGATGCAGGCTTTTTTTCGACAATAAAAAGCTGGTAGTTTACTTGGAACTTGGACTTGATCTAGCAGCTGAGATCAACCGCAATAACCGATACAAGAACATAGACTTAGATATTTATAAGTCAGGGATAATGCACGTGTTTTACCCGCAGGTGCGCATACTATATAATCTATGATCGAACGCCTGGCAGCCATATTCGCGGCAGCGCTTGCGCTGCTGGCGGGCACCGCACCGGCGCGGGCCGGAGAGCCGGCCCGCCAGGCGCGGAGCGCACGCGTCCTTTACGGCGTCGAATGGGGCTACGACCTGACTCTGATCGACTCATATCACCGCAATTATACGGACGCTGTCGACGGCTACCGCATAGATGACGAAGGCGTCAAGGCGATGTTCTATTCCAATGGCCACGCGGCGGCCCACATAGACCTGGAGTTCGCCGGAAAGTTCGGGGTCGGCCTGTATGCCGGATATGCCGGAATAGAACAGCGCACCAGATTCTATCCATTGTCCCTGAGATTCTCGTATTTCGCGAAATCTTTCGACACGGACGGCAGTTTTTACTTTTTGGAAGGAGGAGCGGGAATCCACGAAAGCAGGAATACCGTCTCGCCGTTCGGAAAGCTTGGATACGGCTACAGGATGAACCTTACGCGGAGGGCCAGCATGGATTTCTCCGCATCGGCCAGATGCGCTTTCGACCATCCGCCGATTTACGACGACACGAACCGAGGATATGTCGAAGAAGAGTTTGTCCGCAGAAGTGATTCGCTCTACGGAGCTCTCGTTTTCTCAATCAGCCTGAATTTCTGATTATACTGCATTTCAGCCAATTATCCCGGTCGGGGAGTGCGTCGATACCCTTAACTTAACATAATATAAATTGTGTAACAATTGAGGTTTTAATATATGATTTGATTTTATTATATTTGAATGATTATTATGCGCACCATGAAATCCCAGGATAACCCCCGACCACTTCGCAAAGCTCTGGGCTCCGGCCTCGGCATCATCGTGCTTGCGGCTTTGCTCCTGGAGATCGCAGCTTTCCTACAATACGATTATACCCGTAAGATTCTCGAAGAACAGCTCGAGAACAATGTCGCTATGACCCTCGAGTCCGCTGCCGACATAATCGGCAACACTCTCAAGTCGGCCGAAGCGACCATGCAGGAGCATGTCTGGGACATACAGAGCCACTTGTCCTGTCCCGACTCGATGTTCAACGTCACACGCAGACTTATCTCGTCCAATCCTAACATCGTCGGAGGCAATATCGCTTTCGTACCGGGCTTCTATAAGGAAAAAGGCCGGCTCTTCGAGCCATATGCCTATAAGCTTGATTCCGAGATTGTTGTCGAGCAGCTTGCCGGAGACGGGCATGATTACACTCAACACCCTGCATATCAAGAAGTTGCAAGTACAGGGAAAGACACCTGGAGCGACCCCTACATCTACGACGGCGCATCAGGCCCCGTAAGCCTGACCACTTATACATATCCTTTGTATGACAGTGACGGCAGTCTCGCGGCATTGTGCGGACTCGACATCGACCTCACCTGGCTCGGTGATACGCTCAATGCCCGCCATTACTTCCCTTCCAGTTTCAGTCTCATGCTCACGAGCGCCGGAGAATCTGTGGCAGAGCCTTCCAACAAACAGAATATCAATCAAATAGTCGATCTGATACGGGAAGATAATACCTCCGGCTCCCCTGCCTTCAAGGGCATACGTACCATCCGCTTCCGCGACAGTTCCAACGGGAAAAAGGCTTATATACATTATATGCCGATGGACCGGGATCCCCATTGGCAGATAGCAAATGTCAGCTATAACAAGGAGATCTACGCTCCTGCCCGGAAGATGCGCTTCCGCATCTTCCTCATGAATGTATTCGGCTCGCTCATCCTCCTCTTCATCATCGGACGATTCGCGCGCAACAGAAGGAAACTGCACTTCGCCGAGGTCGAACAGGCAAGGATAGGCAGTGAACTCCAGATAGCCCGCAACATCCAGATGCAGATGCTGCCAAAGGTGTTCCCCCCCTACCCCGAACGCGACGACATAGACATTTTCGGTTCGGTGGAGCCTGCCAAGGAAATCGGCGGAGACCTGTTCGATTTCTTCATCAAGGACGAAAAGCTCTTCTTCTGTATAGGAGATGTCAGCGGCAAGGGTGTCCCGGCCGCCATAGTCATGGCCGAGACGCACAGCCTTTTCCGCATGGCCTCCGACCACGAGGACCAGCCTGCGGAAATAATGCGGGTGCTGAATGAAGAAGGCTGCCGCGGCAATGAAAGCAACGTATTCGTCACTTTCTTCATAGGCGTCCTTGATCTGCAGGACGGCCGGCTGCGCTACTGCAATGCCGGCCACGAGCGTCCGATAGTCCTTACAGGTACGGCTGAAGAGTTGAAAGTGGAGTCCAACCTCCCCCTCGGTATTTTCACTGACTGCACCTTCAAACAGCAGGAGATAGTGCTGCCTGCCCCTTCCCTGCTGTTCTTATATACGGACGGTCTGACTGAAGCCAGGGATCCCGGGCGCAAGCAATACACTTTCGCGCGCCTCCTGGAAGTTCTCGGCAGGCACGGAGCCTCATCCGGGATCACCGCTGCCGGTTTGGTCAATGCCGTTGGCTACTCGGTCGACCGTTTCATGGATGGCTGCGGCCAGACGGACGACCTGACGATGCTCGCCATCCGTTACTCCCCTTCCCAAAAGGCGCATGACAACTGAATATATTGAATATCAAATTTATATACGATCATGAACATCAAGATTGAAGAACTGGAAGGAAAGCTGGTGGCCACACTTGAAGGTGAACTCGACACTTCTGTGGCACATGAAGTCGAAACGGCGCTCAGTCCGTTGTTCGACAGTAACGGAAGGGACATCATCATAGACTGCTCCGGTCTGGAATACATAGCTTCGAGCGGTCTCCGCATCCTGCTAGGCATCCTCAAGAGCGCCAAGGCAGCCGGCAGCCGCGTCATCCTCAGGAACGTCAGCGACGTGATCCACGAAGTGTTCGAACTTACTGGATTCGTCAAGATATTCGAGTTCGAATGATATCGTCAAAAAGGAGCGCTCCCCTCACCCTCGCCATCCTTTTTCTGTGCGCTGCGGGCGCCATGGCACAGAACCGCATCACCGTGGACGTGAATTACTTTACGCGCGGGGAGCTGCGGCGCGGCGGTCTGCCTCAGGACGAAGAGCACGGCGGCAGCGGAAACAACCACGCCAACTTCATCATCGAGAGGACGATGCTCGGTTTCGACTATACCGGCGATGCGTATGAAACCAGGCTCACCGCCCAACACAGCGGTACCTGGGGAAGCAGGGAAGGAGGTACCTTCAATGTCTACGAGGCTTGGTTCAAACTCAAGTCCCCGAAGGGATTCTTCGCACAGATAGGACGACAGAACCTCTCCTACGATGACCAGCGCATTTTCGGTTCCGACGACTGGTCCATGACGGGAAGGTCTCACGACGCGCTGAAGGCCGGCTATGAAGGCCACGGCCACAAGCTCCACGTTTTCGGCGCCTACAACCAGAACTCCGACAACATGTCCGGCGGAACATTCTATACGGGAGGCCTCCAGCCGTACAAGGCGATGGAAGCGCTATGGTATCACTACGACATTGCGGATACCGGTCTCGGTGCATCCATCCTGGTAATGGACATCGGGATGCAAGGCGGCGAGAAGTGGAAATCCGAGAAGGTTTACCGTCAGCAATTGTACGGCACTTTCCTGTCATACAAACGACCGCATCTGGATATGAACTCCGCCTTTTACCGTCAGACGGGAAGGGACGAGCACAGCATCCCTATCGATGCCTGGATGGCGGCCGCCAAACTCAGTTACAAGTTCGGCAAAGGGTTCACCGCCTATGGAGGGTATGACTATCTCAGCGGAGACGCGGACTTCGCAACCCCGCCAGACGGCCAGATCGGAATGGCCCGGCACACGAAAATCAAGGGATTCAGCTCCCTCTACGGCTCGCATCACGAATTCTACGGAGCCATGGATTTCTTCTATATGAGTACGTATCTGGGCGGTTTCACCCCGGGACTCCAAAACGCCTATATCGGGTTCGAGGCGACCCCGTTCAATAAGGCTGAGATGGAGCTCTCGTATCATTTCTTCGCCACGGCGACCAAACTGAAGAACGCCGACAAGCCGCTCGGCCACGAGCTGGAGCTCTCCGCGTCATATGCCCTCGCAAAGGACACGAAGCTCAGTATCGGCTATTCCTTCATGCAAGGTACCGATACCATGGTCCTCCTCAAGCGAACAGATGAGAACAGGCATCTGAACTGGGCCTGGATCATGCTTACGGTCAATCCCAGGCTTCTATCGGGTATCTTGTGATTCCGCCGCGTTTTTAATATATTTGTAGGTTGAAAGCCTCAACCCGTATTGTTTTATATGGCCAGAAAGAAGCTCGACCTCGTTCTCGAGGACATCACCATAGAAGCCGTCGCTGCCGAAGGAAAGGCCCTCACGCACTACGAGGGAGCCGTGGTCTTCGTCGATTCCGCAGTCCCCGGCGATGTCGTCGACATACGGATCACCAAGAAAAAACCGAACTATATGGAAGGCTTCGTCGCCAGGATGAAGAAACCTTCCGAGTTCCGCCTCAAGCCTTTCTGCGAGCATTTCGGCCTGTGCGGAGGATGCAAATGGCAGCCGCTCCCCTACGA
>CAMJHW010000074.1 GCA_946405645.1 uncultured Bacteroidales bacterium | reverse complement strand
CGGTCTTTGATACCGGACCGACGGTGTAGTCGTAGTCGATCTTGTTGTTGCTCATCACTATAATTTGTTAAGATTGTATATACTTGTGCAGGGCCAGTTTGAATTCGCGCAGGCGTCTGTCGCAGATGTCGGGGATGCTCCGTTTCTGCCTCAGGAAATCCCTTTCCATTATGTAGAGCGAGGTCATTTCCTCCTCGTCAAGGTCCTGGTAGCCGTTGAGAGTAAGCCAGTCTTCGAATCCTATTTCGAGGGCGTGTCCGATCTTTTCCTCCAGGAAATCCTTGTACTCCGTCCTGCCTGCAGCGCGGGCGAGGTCCTCCCAATACTCGACCACCTCCCAATAATGATCGGAGATCTCGTAACGCCGGGCGCCGCCGTCATAGATGATGCATTTCTCGAAGAGGGCGTCGTCGTCCTTGAGCACGTGGTAACGGAAGTCGGGGGAGATGATACCATCCTTCCAGTAGAAATCGATGTCGGGGATATTCACACCCGTGCATCCCTTGTCCTCATAGACGCTGAAAATGCCTTCGTAGAACACGCAGGTGAAGCCTTCGAACTGGGGCCAGATGCTCCTGATCCTGGGGGTGAGCTCCTCCATGAGACGGATGGCCTTTGTACCGCCGATGGTGAAGAACACGATCTTGCGGATGCTTCCCCCGCGTCTGCGGAAACGGTCCACAACCTGCTCGAGGCTCAGTCTGAGAGTGTCTCCGCTGGCTATGATGTCACCTATCATAAGGGTGCAGTCCTTCTCGATATGGAGCTTTTCGTAGCGGATGTCCAGACAGGTGATGATGCCGTTCTCGATGATGCGCTCGCAGGAGATGAAGTCCATGTTCCTGACTGTAATGCCCTTACGGTGACAGCATTCCTCCAGAGGATAGTTGAGTCCTCCGCGGAGGATGGTGAGGATGCTGACGTCACCTCCGAGCCCGATGTCGATGAAGTGGTCGAGGGCTGCGAGGGTGGAAGGTACCATACAGAGATAGGAGTCGAATCCAATGACTTCGGGAGATGCCATAAGCCGGCGCGTTCCGGGACTGCTGGCAATGAAGTAGTCATTGACCAGGCTTTCGGACTTGAGCCTGTATATACTCGTATCGTTGCGCAAGTCGGCCGGCAGCAGACTTGCATCCTTGATGATGGAGTGTGGCATGGAATCTTCCGATTAGGTTCAACCGGGAAACAAATTTAACTCAAAAATGACGGTAATGCAAATAAAGATGTGTATATTTGAAGGAATGCAATCCCAAAAACACCACATAAAATGAAAAACAAAAAACTCCTTTTGCTAGCCCTGGCAGTCGCGGTCGCGGCGCCGTCCATACTGCTGGGCACCCTGGCCGTTGCGCAGCGCGATGCAATGCAGCGCCCTCAGGGCCCTTGCGATGTGTATGCCGCCGCGGGCAATCCCTGTGCGGCAGCGCACAGTACGACTCGCGCCTTGCTCGCTTCATATGACGGGCCTCTCTATCAGGTGATGCGTCAGTCCGACGGTAAGAAACTCGACATTGGTGTCGTCAAACCCACGGCCAAGGATGCCGGCGGCTATGCCGATGCGGCCGCACAGGACGAATTCTGCAAGGACACCTACTGCTGGATCACCGTCATCTACGACCAGTCCGGCAACGAGAACCATCTGCAGCAGGCTCCCCGCGGAGGTTTCAGCGGGCCGGCCATGGGAGGATTCAACAATATCTCCCTCGCCGACTGGGCTCCCGTCTGGCTGAATGGCCACAAGGTCTATGGCGTCTTCATCGCTCCCGGTATGGGTTATCGCTGGAACGATGCCAAAGGTACTGCCGTCGATGACCAGGCCGAAGGCCAGTACTGGGTCATCAACGGCCATCATTACAACTCCGGTTGCTGCTTCGACTACGGCAATGCCGAGACCGACAGCCGCGACGACGGCGACGGTACTATGGAGACCACATACTATGGCAATCAGCCGGTCTGGTATCATGGCGACGCTCCGGGCCCGTGGATCATGACCGACCAGGAAAACAATCTCGTCGGCTGCGTCAACGACGATCCCAACGACAAGTATTGCGAAGGCCTCGAGAGTATCTCCTGGCGCTTCGTGACCGCGTTCGCCGACGGCGAGCCGCATCACTGGCGCTCGATGGGCGGCGACGCCCAGACAGGCGGGCTCAAGACCTATTATGACGGCGGACGTATCCGCAATCCCCGCAACAGTTACGATCCTATGCGCAAGCAGGGCGCCATCCTGCTCGGCAACGGAGGCGACAACTCCAACGGCTCTTCCGGTACCTTCTATGAGGGTGCTATGACTGCTGCAGGTACGTTCCCGACCGAGGCCACCAACCTCGCAGTCCAGGCCAACGTCGTTGCTGCACGTTACGAGGTCGCTCCGCTTTCAGTAGCGGCTTCCGACAAGACTTTCGCTCCCAACGGACTCCAGACCTTCGTAAAGGGTGGCAGCGGCTCGACCACTGTCACCTTCGTCAATGTTACCGGTGAAGAGATCAAGGATCTCGAGATCAGCCTCGACCTGCCCAGGAAGTGGAAGGCAAGCGTGCTCGGCTCCAAGGAGCGTGTCCGCAAGGTAGGCTATGCAGTGGCCCCCGGACAGACTGTCGTGGTTACATTCAACGTCAAGTCCGGTCCCAAGGCATTCAACGGCGACCTCGGTGCTGTTGCTTCCTGGACCGCCGCAGACGGCTCGCGCATCAGTGAGAAAGCCGTACAGAAGGTCCGCAACGTCGATCCCGTCAAGGTCAACGAATTCGGTATCGCTTCCTCCGCCAGCAGCACCGACAATTTCATCGAGCTCTACAATGCCGGTGAGAAGTCCGTCGACATCTCCGGATGGACCGTCACCACACACGCCATCAATGTCCCTGCTTTCTCCGAGATCCGTATCCCGAAGGGTACAAAGCTCGAGGGCAAGGGATTCTATCTGCTCGGACTGGCCAATTCCGGACTTGCGGCACCCGCTTCCAAGGGTGACAAGGTCATATATGTCCGCGATGTCACCGGCATATCCGTCGGAGACGAGATCGAGGTTGGCGGTGAGAAGGTCAAGGTCACGGCAGTCAACAAGCCTGCTCCGTCGGCTCCTTCTACCGACATGCGTGCCATGATGCGCCGCGCCGCTCCCGGAACTCCCACCACTCTGTGGCAGCCCCTGCCCGAAGGCCCGGTCATCACCGTCCCCGCCGGCTCCAACAATATCCCTGTCACGAGCATTGACGGCTTCACTGTGGGCGGCAAGATGGCTATAGGCTACGGCGCCACCTATCCCGCAGTCTCCAACGGGATCGAGAAGTATGAGGTCGTGACCATCACCGAGGTCGGCAAGCCCGGTACCCAGGCTTACCTCGCGATGGACGCCTATCCCGGCCAGACCAACATCAAACTTTCTTCCACCGCCAACATTTCCGTCGGTGACAGGATCAGGCTCGATATCGACAGCGAGGGACACGGCATCGAGTGGGTGACGGTCAAGGCAGTCGGCACCCCTTCCGTACGTAATACCCTCAATGGCCCGCTCCGTCCCGATGAGGATCCCGGTACTGGAGTCGATCTGGAAGAGCCGCTGAAGTACTTCCACGCTTCCAACATGCCTTACGGTGTCAACGGAAGCGGTATCACATTCGAGCCGGCCACCCGTTTCGACCATTCCTCCAATGAGCCTGTACTTGTCCTCATCTATTCCATAGAGCTCGACAAGGCCCTGGCTTCCGACCATCCCGTGGACGAGGTTGTCTTCGATGCGAAGGTAGTCAGCGCAGGCTATCAGGGAGAGGTTCCTGCCGACCTCCTCTATGGCGGTCCCGCTTTCGTCACGACTTCCGGCAACATCACTCTCCGTGATGCCAAGGGCAACGTCGTCGACGCGCTGAATTACGGCGCCATCGTCGATCCTTGGCTTGGTGAAGGTTACCAGGGTCAGTCCGGACTCGAGGAGCCCGGTAACTTCGTGCCTGTTCCCGCAGTGGCTATGAGAGGTATGCCGGCTCCGGGCGCCGCTCCGGTCGCCCCGAACCTGAGTGCAGGCCGCTGGCCGGACGGAATGGATACCGATGACAACGAGAACGACTTCCGCGTGCAGGGCAGCATTTCTCTCGCCGCGCCTCTCAAGGCCGGCTCGCGCAACCTCAAGGTCAATTCCACCACGGGTCTGGTCATCAATCAGAGACTGTTTATCGGTCCCGGCAAGGAGGAAGTGATTGCTGCCAATATCGGCACTGCAGGTTATACCACCCTTGCTGCGGATGCCGCCAAGGGAACCACCCGTGTGTCCGTTTCCGCTTCCCAGGGATTCGCCGTGGGACAGGAGGTCTATGTAGGTGACGAGAAAGCGTTCATCGCCGAGATCCACGCTACCCGCAGAGGTTGGTTCAGCCCTGTACCCGCCGCTCCTGATGCCATCGTGCTTACGGCTCCGCTCAAGGCTGCCCACGCCTCCGGTGAAGACTTCGCCGGCTCCGGCATCACAGTCTCTTCGCCGGTCAAGGCCGACTATGCCTCCGGCATCCCGATGACCGGTTCTGTTCCTACTCCCGGAGCTCCGAACAGGTTCTAAGCTTTTTATGATGCGTAAAATGCAGATCAAGTTAAGTGTCGCGGCGCTTCTGGGCGTCGCGGCACTCTTGCTTTGCATCATAATGAGCATACACTCGCTGAGCGGCTCCGCGCTTGTAGGCTGCGGAGCCGGCTCTGCCTGTGACAGTGTCCTCGGCGGCCGCTGGTCGAAGCTCTTCGGTATTTTCCCCGTCAGCGGGATTGCTGCAGGCGCATATCTGGCTTTCCTGCTCGCTGTCGGTATCCTTATGTTCTCCGGGGATGAGGGTTTGAAGGATTTGGCCTCCAAGGCTTTGCTCCTGATTTCGGGAGCAATCATCGGTGCTGCCGTGTGGTTCATCGGTCTTCAGCTCATAGCTGAAGGAGAATTCTGCAAGTATTGTATGACGGCTCACGGCCTGGGGATCGTTTGCGCTGTGCTCACTGCCTCCGCGCTTATGCGCGGGACTCCGTCCGGCCGCGGCTGGATGGCTGTCGGGGCCGGACTCGCTGCGCTCCTTGCCGCGCTTCAGGTTCTGACAGTGCCCGACAGTGTCTATCAGGAGGGAAGGGGAGAGGAGGCATTTCCTTTTATCTCCGCCAGTGAGGCGCCCGTAGTAGGTAATCCCAATGCTGAGTACGTCATCGACTTGCTGTATGATTATCAGTGCTCGCACTGCCGGACAGTGCATGAGCAATTGCCGGAAGTGATCAGGCAGTTCGACGGTCGTGTGGCATTCGTCCTTTGCCCTTGTCCGCTAAGCCCCAAGTGCAATCCATATGTCCCAAGGGAAGAGACGCGTTTCGAAGGGTCTTGCGACCTGGCTCGTATGGCTCTCGCCGTTTATGAACTCGAGCCGGAAGCCTTCGCCGATTTCGACGGATGGCTGTTCGGCGCTGGCGAGTCCGCCTGGCGGCCGCGGGCTGCAGCGGCTGCGCGTGAACGCGCTGCATCCATCGTCGGCAAGGACAGGCTGGAAGCTTTCCTTCCCGATGCATCACTGTCGGAGTCGATCCGCCGCTCCGCCGACCTCTTCGGACGCACTTCTACGCGCGGCAGCGCCGGCATCCCTCGTTTCGTCTTCGGTGACCGCTGGGTAGTCCCATCCGCCGATACTGCGGAGGACCTGGCCAAGATACTCTCGGAACAATTCGGGATTCGTTGATTTCTTCTTATATTTGTGTCCGGAACAAACCTTATTTACTATATGAAAAGATTCCTGTTTGCCGCTGCCGCGGCGTTTGCTCTCGTGTCCTGTTCGGTCAAGGCTCCCGAAGGGACTGCGCTCTTCGACTGGTTCAAGTACGAAGGCAACGACGATTTCTATGCCCAGAATCCTCTGCCGGGCGACGATTACGTGTACAACCCCATCCTTGCCGGATGGTACTCCGACCCCAGCATCTGTACGAACGGCGAGGGAGACTATTTCCTCATCTCCTCCACTTTCTGCTATTTCCCCGGAGTCCCGCTCTTCCATAGCCGCGACCTCGTGAACTGGGAGCAGATAGGCAATATCCTCGACCGTCCCGAGCATCTGCCGCATCTCGACGGCCAGCGCATCAGCGGAGGTATCTACGCTCCGGACATCACGTACAATCCGGCCAACAAGACCTATTACATGATTACCACTGACGTGGCCGGAGGCAACTTCTATGTCAAGACCCAGGATCCCTGGGGCGACTGGTCCGATCCTATCTATGTCCCCGTCGTCGAAGGCATCGATCCTTCATTCTTCTTCGATGACAACGGAAAGGCCTATATCGTCAGCAACGATGACGCTCCCGACCATAAGCCCGAGTACAACGGCCATCGCACCATCCGCTGCGTCGAATTCGACGTCGCCAACGATTGCACGGTGGGTGAGCGCAAGATTATCGTCAACAAGGGTACCCGTCCCGAGAACAAACCTTACTGGATCGAAGGTCCGCATATTTACAAGATCGACGGCCAGTACTATCTGATGTGCGCCGAAGGTGGAACCAACTTCGGTGAGTGGCATTCCGAAGTCGTTTTCAAGGGTGAGAGCCCGTTCGGACCCTTTGTCTCCTACGAGGGCAATCCTATCCTGACCCAGGTCGGCCTGGACGAGAACCGTCCCAACCCCGTATCCTGCGCCGGCCACGCCGACCTCGTGAAGGACGGCAACGGCCAGTGGTGGGCAGTATTCCTTGCCGACCGCCCGTATCGTGAGAACTTCGAGAATATCGGCCGCGAGACCCATATGCTTCCTGTCACCTGGACTGAGGACAAGTGGCCCGTCAT
>CAMJHW010000073.1 GCA_946405645.1 uncultured Bacteroidales bacterium | reverse complement strand
TGCAGATGCGTATCACCACCGGCTGGTGGAGCACGACCTGGACCGGCAACGACATTATGACCGGCGACGAGCGCATAATCGACAACGGAGACGGTACTTACTACATCGAGATCAATTTCGAGGGCGATCCTATCCTCGACGCTCTTGATGCGCAGCATCTCCTCTTCACCGGCAGCGGATTCACTCCTCTGGAACTCTATTTCGAGGAAGAAATCTGGGTCGACGGAGGCGATGACACCCCGAAGGAAGTCGTGATGTGGGAAGGCGACGGATCCGCCGGCGGAGTCAACTGGAACGGAACCTACCGTTTCGGCCTTGACGGTCACGACGGCAATAACGAGTGTATCGCCACCTTCCCCCAGGACGTCTGGGACAGGATCAAGACCGGTACGTTCTATATGCAGTATCGTCCTGACGGAGACTCTTACCAGATCCGTGTCACGACCGGCTGGTGGAGCGTCCAGTGGATGGGTTCCGACAACGATATCGCTCCTTGGAACATGGCCGACAGGATCATCGACAATGGAGACGGGACATTCCACATCGAAGTCAAATTCGACGGAGATCCCATCGTCGATGCCCTCGACGACCAGCATCTGCTCTTCACCGGAAGCGGATATACGCCGTTGAAACTCTATTACTTGGAATAGTTTAAGAACTATGATTCATTGAGGGGCGGTCACCGCCGCCCCTCATTTAAACAAATACCATGAAGAATGTCCTTTGGGTATTGATCGTGTGCAGTGTCCTTGCCGTCTCATGCGGCGGGAACTCCGAACCGGAGCCCGTATCATTGCCGGCTCCGTCCCTGGTCTCAACCAGTCCGGCGGACGGAGTGACCGGAATCGACGATTCCGTCCTGTCGGTGGTGTTCACGTTCGACCAGAACATCAAGTGCTCCGCGAGCGCGCAATCACGCATCAGCATCGATGGCGGAGCAAGGGTGGACAAGGTCGATGCGTACAGTACCGACCTGACTGTAAGCGTTTCCGGCCTGACTGAAGGCTCGTCCTACGTGCTCACCATTCCGGAAGGGACAGTAGAGGGTTTCAGGAAGAATCAGGAAGCGACGGCGGCCGTCAGCTTCCGTTTCTCCACCTGGATGCCGGATCCCGTTCCGGCTGATCCGGCTGATCCGGCGGACTGGGAGAAGGCTTCCGCCGCCGCCACGCACATGGGCGTGGGCTGGAATCTCGGCAATACTCTCGACTCCAACAGCGGCGCCATAGACAATATGTGGATCGAGGCCTTCACCTCGCGTTCCACGTCAGATTATGAAACTGCCTGGGGGCAGCCGGTAGCCACCCGCGAACTGATACACATGTTCAAGAAAGCCGGCTTCAATGCCATCCGCGTTCCGGTGACCTGGTATCCTCACATGGGCGTCGTCTCCGTAACGACGAAGCAGGGAAGCGACGGCGAATGGCACGGATACTGGGACATGTCCACCTGGAAAGGATACGACGTCGATCCGGCTTGGATGGCCAGGGTCAAGGAGGTCGTCGGATATGTCCTCGACGAGGGCATGTACTGCATACTGAATGTCCACCACGATACCGGATCGGCCACAACCGGATGGCTCAGAGCCGACAGGCAGGTCTATGAATCCGTGCGCGAGCGTTTCTGCTCCCTCTGGAACCAGATAGCGACCGAGTTCGAGCCCTGCGGACAGAGACTCCTGTTCGAGTCCTTCAATGAGATGCTCGATACCAAAGGGACGTGGAACTGGTCGACCGCCGAGGCGCACGAGGTCATCAACATGTACAATGCGGACTTCGTGGCAACCGTCAGGGCGACCGGAGGCAAGAATGCCTATAGGAACCTCATACTGAATACTTATGCGGCCAGCTCCGCCAAAGAGGCGCTGGCTGCCTTCCGCCTTCCGGAAGACAAGGTGGAGGGTCACCTCATGGCCGAGGTCCACAGCTATGCTCCCTATCGTTTCGCCTTTGATACGGACAGGCCCCAGGAAGTGTTCGACGCTTCCTGCGACAGCGAGGTCAGAGGCATAATCGATGACCTGAACACCTATTTTGTCAGCAAGGGCATACCTTGCGTTCTTGGAGAGTATGGAGCCGATACATCCAAACGCTCCGAGGGTGAACTGGCCAAGCAGGCGACCTGCTATCTGTCTGCAGCCGCGAAATACAACATCCCTTGCTTCTATTGGATGGGCCTCAGCAACGGTGACGACCGGAAAGTCCCCAAATGGACCAAGACCGCGCTGAAGGATGCCATCGTGAAAGCTTATAAGGACAACAAGAAATAAAACCGAACCTATACTGATGACCGACGTACTTAAAGAGATCACGCCCTTGTCCGACAAGGACCTTTTCTACATAGTTGAACGGCACAAGAGCGAGTTCATCTATCCCGTGCACCAGCACAGGGACTTCGAACTCAACTTCGTAGAGCACGCGAACGGCGCGGATCGGGTCGTGGGCGACAGCATCGAGGAGATAGGGGAGTTCGACCTGGTGCTCATAGGAGGGGAGAACCTCCAACACGCGTGGCAACAGGGAGGATGCACCTCCAGGGACATACGCGAGGTTACCATCCAGTTCTCCGCGGACCTTTTTCCGGAGTCCCTTCTGTCAAAGACGCAGTTCGCTTCGATCCGAAGGATGCTGGAGCGATCCGCTCTCGGCCTCTCCTTTCCTATGGAGACCATTCTGGACGTTTACAGCACCCTGAATGGACTCGTGGGGATGCAGGAGCCTTTCTATCAGTACATACAGTTCCTTGTGCTCATGTACAAGCTTTCCCTTTCCGAGAATGCGAAGGTTCTGGCGAGCAATTCTTTCGCACAGTCCGAGGCAGGAGGGGAGAGCGACCGAGTGAAGAAGGTCAAGCGTTACATCTACGACCATTTCAAGGATGACGTTTCACTTACGTCGATGGCGGAACTCGCTGAGATGTCTCCGTCCGCCTTCAGCCGTTTCTTCAAGTCGCAGACGGGCAGTACCCTTTCGGACTATATCATTGACATTAGGTTGGGAAATGCCGCCCATCTGCTTGTCGATACTGCCAAGAGCGTCTCGGACATCTGCAATGAATGCGGTTTCAACAACCAGTCCAACTTCAACCGCATCTTCAAGGCCAAGCGCGGGGTGACTCCCCGCGATTTCAGGGCGATGTTCAAGAAGAATAAGGTTATCGTGTAAATCGTTTGGCCGATGGATTTCGAAGAAAAGCTCAAGGTGCTCGTGAAGGATCATGAGGCTTTGCTGAACAGGAAGAACCGTGCGCTTTATGCCAACGGCGTGTATGAGCGCTACGAGTATCCTGTCCTGACTGCGGCCCACGCTCCGCTTTTCTGGCGCTATGACCTGGACGAAGCGTCCAACCCGTATCTTGAGGAGCGCTTCTGCATCCACGCCACGTTCAATTCCGGCGCTGTCAAGCAAGGAGACAAGTATCTTCTTTGTGCCCGGGTCGAGGGAGCTGACCGCAAGTCTTTTTTCGCAATGGCTGAGAGCCGTTCGGGAGTGGACGGATTCCGCTTCTGGGATCGTCCTGTCACTATGCCGGAATGGGGGGAGCCCGCTACGAACGTATATGACATGAGGCTTACCGCTCACGAGGACGGATGGATTTACGGCGTGTTTTGTGTGGAGAGGAAGGATCCGGCGGCGGCGCCGGGCGACTTGTCGTCAGCCGTCGCCTCTGCCGGCATCGCGCGCACCCGTGACTTCGTCACCTGGGAGCGGCTGCCGGACCTTGCAAGCGCCTCGCAGCAGCGCAATGTCGTGCTGCATCCGGAGTTCGTGGGCGGCAAATATGCCTTCTACACCCGTCCCCAGGACGGTTTCATCGACGCCGGGAACGGCGGCGGCATCGGCTGGGCGCTCGTGGACGATATCACCCACGCGGAGGTGAAGGAGGAGAAGATCATCAACTTCCGGCATTATCATACCGTCAAGGAGGTCAAGAACGGTGAAGGCCCAGCGCCCATACGTACGGAGCGCGGCTGGCTGCACCTGGCGCACGGAGTGCGCGCGTGCGCCAGCGGTCTGCGCTACGTGCTCTACCTCTATATGACTGCGCTGGATGACCCGTCCCACGTCATCGCCGAGCCGGCCGGATTCTTCATGGCCCCCGAAGGGGATGAATACGTCGGTGACGTAATGAACGTCCTGTTCTCCAACGGCTGGATCGCAGACCCGGACGGAACGGTTTTCATCTACTATGCTTCAAGCGATACGCGGATGCACGTTGCCACCTCTTCCGTGGACCGTCTGGTTGATTATTGCCTCAACACCGCTCCGGACGGTTTCACCTCGGGCGAAAGCGTCAAGAGACTCAATATGCTTATCGACAAGAACTTAAACAAGTGACCATATGGGTACTATCAGAACTTCCTTGAAAGAGAAGATTGGCTATGGATTCGGGGACATGTCATCCTCGATGTTCTGGAAGATATTCTCCTATTACCTGCCTTTCTTCTACTCCAACATTTTCGGCTTGAGACTGGATCAGGTCGGAGTGCTGCTGGTCGTGACCAGGATCTGGGATGCGGTTTCGGACCCTATGATGGGCATTATCGCCGACCGCACCCGTACCAGGTGGGGCAAATATCGCCCGTATCTTCTTTTCATGGCGCTGCCGTTTGCCTTGTGCGGTGTCCTTCTGTTCACTACCCCGGATGCCAGCCCGACCATGAAGCTGGTATGGGCATATGTCACCTATATATTGATGATGACGGTCTATACCGGTATCAATGTACCCTATGGCGCGATGCTGGGCGTGATGACGGATGATTCCGACACCAAGACCGTACTGAGTTCCTTCCGAATGTTCTTTGCCTATGGCGGCTCGTTCATCGCTCTTTTCTGCTGGGAGCCCCTCTGCAATGCGCTTGGAGGCTATTCCACCCCTGCGGGATGGCAGCATGCGATGATAGTGATCGCCGGGTTCTGCCTCATCCTGTTCCTGCTCAGTTTCGCGTTGACCCGCGAGAAACTCCATGCCGGATCGACCTCTTCCATCGCTTCCGATTTCAAGAGCCTTGTGCGTAACGCTCCATGGTGGATCCTTATCGGTGCGGCGCTCTGCTCCAACCTTTTCAATACGGTCAGGGGATCTACCGTGGCATATTTCTTCAACGATGTCATCGGTCCGGAAGTGCACCTCAACCTTGGGAAGTGGGGATTCCTGTTCTATGCGGGACTGTTCCTTTCCATCGGAGAGGTGTGCAATATGCTCGGTGTCGCCATGACCACGCCCATTGCCCGCAGGCTTGGTAAGAAGACGACATATATGCTATGCTTCGCGGCGCTCATCGTGCTCAGCATCGCTTTCTTCTTCGTGCCTGCTACGCAGGGCGGATACTGGTGGATGATCGTGCTGCAGGTGGTGATAAGCATCTTTACCGGCATCATTTCACCTTTGGTCTGGAGCATGTATGCCGATGTCAGCGACTTCGCCGAGAACCGCGACGGCACCGCCTCCACCGGCCTGATCTTCTCTTCCGCTTCCATGGCTCAGAAGTTCGGCGGAGCGTTCGGAGGTTATGCCGTGATGGCCCTTCTTGGAGCATTCGGCTACAATACCGCCGAGGGCGCCGTTCAGACGGCCTCGGCCGTCAAGGGCCTTTGGATACTTATGAGCTGGGTGCCTGCTGCGGTAGCCGCGCTGGCCATCGTCATTGTTTATTTCTATCCGCTGACCAAATCGCGGATGGAGACCATACAGGAAGAACTCGCGGTCAAGCGCAATCTGCAGTAAACCATTAAAGTGAAACTTTTTTCCTGAAAAAGTTTCACTTTTTCTTTCCGATTGTGCTAACTTTGGCATCATGAACGGAAAACTCTATCTGATCGACGGCCACGCGCTGGTCTTCAAGATGTATTATGCATTCCTGAGACGGCCGATGGTCAATTCCAAGGGGCTGGACACCTCCATCCTGTTCGGTTTCACCAAATACCTGCTGGAGCTCATAGAGAGGGAGAAACCCACTCATCTCGCCGTGGCTTTCGACCCTCCCGGGGGGACTTTCCGCAATGAAATATACCCGGAGTACAAGGCCAACCGTCCCGATACGCCCCAGCTGGTCATCGATGCGCTGGAACCTCTGACGGAAATCGTGCGGGCGATGAACATCCCCGTGCTGATGATTCCCGGTTTCGAGGCAGACGATGTCATCGGCTCTATGGCCATGCGCTCGGCGGGGGAGGGCTTTGACGTCTATATGGTCACTCCGGACAAGGACTACGGCCAGCTGGTCCGGCCGCATGTCTGGCAGTACCGGCCAGGCAAGGCCGGTGGTGACGACGAAGTGCTGGACAGCGCCGCCGTGTGCGCGAAATACGGGATACAGGACACCTCGCAGGTCATCGATATGCTGACGATCTGCGGAGACGCTTCGGACAATGTGCCGGGGGTCAAGGGAGTAGGCGAGGTCGGTGCGGCAAAGCTTATTTCCAAGTATGGAAGCGTGGAGAGTATCTACGAGCACCTCGGCGAACTTTCCGCCCGCCAGCAGGCAATGTTCGAGGAGGCCAGGGACCATATAGCGTTGAGCAAGGCCCTGGTGACCATCAAAACCGATATCCCGCTCGACTGCACGGCTGACGACATGCTGATGGATATGGACTATAGTCCGGTCCTGGCCGATCTCTTTGAGAAATATGAGTTCAATTCGTTGAAGCGATATGTCGCCCATCTCGGGGCGGCGCCGGCCGCGGAGGCCCGGCAGGGCCTCGAGGTCGCCGGCGCCACGCCCGCGGAGGCGGCTTCCGCCGCGCGGCGTGCTGGCCGCTGCGCTTTCGTGACGGAGTCCGACGGGAGCGCG
>CAMJHW010000072.1 GCA_946405645.1 uncultured Bacteroidales bacterium | reverse complement strand
CCCCGCTTCCCCGACATGACCTGCGCATACGACCTCGAGCTTATCGACAGGGCGCAGCAGATTGCCGTGGAGATGGGCGTGAGGTATCACAAGGGAGTGTATTTCGGCGGTCCCGGCCCCACTTATGAGACTCCGGCGGAAGTACGGTTCTACAGGATGGCCGGCGCCGACGTCCTGGGCATGTCCACCATCCCGGAGGTCATCGTTGCCCGCCACTGCGGCATCAGGGTGTTCGGAATGTCGGTCATCACCAACAAATGCAACACCGACAACATCCCCAGGAACTTCAATGACGGAGACGACGTGGTACGTGCGGCCGACGCTGCCGCCGACCGCATGTGCGGGCTCTTCACCCGGCTGATATCTTCACTGTAGTCAATCCAGGTCGGAGACCCAGAGGGCGGCGGAGACGTCGGAGGGGGCTGCCCAGGCGCCGCGGGGCGACAGGCAGACCGAGCCAACACGCGGGCCCTCGGGCGAACAGGAACGCTTGAACTGCTGCGAGAAGAAGCGCCACAGGAATTTCCGGAGCCACCGGTCGACGGTGGCTTCGTCGTATCTGCCCGCAAATGCCTCGACGGCCAGGGCGCGGATCTCGCGCGGCCGGCGGGCGTGGCGGACAAGGTGATACAGGAAGAAGTCGTGAAGCTCGTAAGGACCGACTATATCCTCCGTCTTCTGCTTGATGCGGCCGTTCTCGTCGACGGGAGTAAGCTCGGGGCTGATTGGCGTGTCCACTATGTCGAGCAGTATGCCGCGCGCCTCCGGGAAGCGGTTCTCGGCCGCCCAGCGCACCATTGCCTGCATCAAGGTCTTGGGAACATCGGCGTTGACGCTGTACATGGCCATATGGTCGCCGTTGTAGGTGCACCAGCCAAGCGCGATCTCGGAGAGGTCTCCCGTACCGACCACCAGGCCGTTTGTATCGTTGGCGATATCCATCAGTATCTGGGTGCGCTCCCTGGCCTGGGCGTTTTCGAAAGTGACGTTGTGGTCCGCGGGATCATGGCCGATGTCGGAGAAATGTTGCGACACGGCGGGGCCGATGGGGATCTCGCGGGCGGTGACGCCGAGGGCGGCCATCAGCCCGGAGGCGTTGCCGTGCGTACGGTCGGACGTGCCGAAGCCGGGCATCGTCACCGCTATGATGTCCTTCCTGTCGCGGCCGAGGCTGTCGAAGGCCTTGACCGTCACCAGCAGGGCAAGGGTGGAGTCGAGGCCGCCGGAGATGCCCAGGACAGCGGTCTTGCAGCCGACATGCTCCAGGCGTGTCATCAGGCCGAGGGACTGTATCGACAAGATGTCGTCGCATCTGGACGCGAGTTCAGCAGTATCGTCCGGGACGAAAGGATTGGCGCGGAGCGCAGGAGCGGCGGGAGCCGCCTCAGGCTCCTCTGCGGGAGCGTCGGGGTCGAGCTCCGCGCAGATGATTCCCGTCTCCCTGCTGAAACGCGCGTTCTCCGCGAGAAGCCGGCCTTTCTGATAGATCAGGGACGGACCGGCATAGACGGCGTCGCCCGTTGACTCGCCATACCCGGCGGCGCAATAGACGTAAGATGCGCCGGTCCGGTATGTGAGCGCGGCCAGGCTGCGCTTGCGCGCCGCATGCCGCGTCACCAGTTCCGGGCTGGCAGCAAGATGCAGCACCAGCTGCGTCCCTTCAGGAAGGCCGCCGGGGATCGTCTCTCCGGTAACGACCAGGAAACGGGGGTCCTCCTCGAGGAACTTCCCTCCCTTGAGGACCGCAGCGCCGGAGGAATATCCTCCGTCGGACCCTACCGGCAGGCCGAGGACTATGGTGATGTCGAGCCCGGCCGTGGCCTTCGCCACCTCGAGCGCCGCACGGCGTGCGGCTTCGAGCAGGAGTTCCTGGCGGAAAAGGTCTCCGCAGGTGGCTCCGGTGAGGCACATTTCAGGTAAAACTACGATGTCCGATCCGGATGCCGCGGCTTCACGGACGCGGCGGATGATCTCTTCGGAATTCTTGACGGGATCCGCCAGCCAGACCCTGGGAGTGACGGCGGTGACTTTCAAAACGGGATTCTTGCGCATAATGACACAAATATAGGGTGATTCGGCCAAAAAATGTCCTCTGAAGCGGTTCATTTTTTATACATTTTTACTAAATTTGCAAGGTATGGGTAAATTGGATAGAAATGCTTGAAGATATACAAAAGAATTTCGAACGGGTCATAGCACTTTACGAGAGCGAGCGCGAAGCCAATACCGACCTCCGCGCCAAACTCGCAGCGAGCGAAGCCTCCAATGATACCTGCAGGAAGCAAATAACCGAGTTGGAGAGACAGATAGAGAATCTCAAGCTCGCTGAGGCGTTTCTGACACCGACAGGCAGTTCCGACAGTGCGAAGGAACGGATAGATAAACTCATAAAGGAGATCAATAAATGCATCTCCTTGCTTGAAAAGTGATATGGAACAAAGCATTACTCTCAAGATAGCCGGTAAGGACTATCCCCTGAAGGCGACTTCCCCGGAGATGGAGCAGCTCATGAGACTCGCTGCCGAATCCATCAACCAGAAGCTCGCCGCCTACGATGCGAGGTTCCCGGACAAGACACTTGTGGACAAGCTATCCTTCGTCGCGCTCAACGAAACGGTCAACCGTATGTCGTCGCAGAAACGGCTTGCCTCGCTCAGCGAGGAGGCCCGCACGCTCCTCAGCCAGACTAGTGCCTATCTCGACAGCATTGATAAAAAGTAGCCGTTAGTCCCCCGTGCTGAAAACAACAAGTTCCTCGGAACCGGGTAACTCGAATGGGGGATGGCAGGCCAAGGTGACCTACGGGGATTCCGCGCGAGCGGGACGATGGACGCCGGAACTTGTTCGGAGCTCAAATCTTATCATTAAGATTTTCTGACACCTGACTAACGGCTTTTTTTCAATACACGCACAGCCGGCGCATGCTTCCAACACATGCGCCGGCTCATGTATTTGCCGGAACGGAAAGACATTTTATTAACCATATAAATTCACATATATATGTTGGTTTACTGCATATTGGCCGCAATACTGGGCGCCGCAATCGCCCTGGCCGTCTCCATATTCATCCGCCGTCAGGCCCTCAAGGGCAAGCGTGAGGAAATCCTCGAGCAGGCGCGTCTCGAGGCAGAAAAGATCAAGAACGACGCCGAGAACATCAAGAAAGACAAGATCTACCAGGCCAAGGAGCGTTTCCTCCAGCTGAAGAGCGAGCATGACCAGTACGTCAGCGAGAAGAACAACCAGCTCAGGGACGCCGAGAACCGCCTGAAGCAGAAGGAGAACTCCTTGAACCAGAAGAACGAGGACCTCGCCCGCAAGATCAAGGAGAACGATTCCCTCAAGCAGAGCCTCCAGGCCCGCACCGAAAACGTCGAGAAGAAAGGCGAAGAGTATGACAAGCTCATCTCCCAGGTCAACCGCCAGCTCGAGGCCATCGCCGGCATGAGCGCCGCCGAAGCCAAGAACGTCCTCATGGAGAACATGAAGGCGGAGGCCCGCACCGAGGCCCAGGCTTACATCAACGACACGATGGACGAGGCGCGCCTGAACGCCGCCAAGGAAGCCAAGCGCATCGTCATCAATACCATACAGCGTACCGCCACCGAAACGGCCATCGAGAACGCCGTCACCACCTTCCCCATCGAGAACGACGAGATCAAGGGACGCATCATCGGCCGCGAGGGCCGCAACATCCGCGCACTCGAGGCCGCCACGGGAGTGGAGATCGTCGTGGACGACACACCCGACGCCATCCTCCTGTCCGCTTTCGACCCTGTCCGCAGGGAGGTCGCACGTCTGGCCCTCCATCAGCTCGTCATCGACGGCCGCATCCATCCCGCGCGCATCGAGGAAGTGGTCGCCAAGGTCCAGAAGCAGCTCGAGGACGAGATCCTCGAGACCGGCAAACGTACTTGCATCGACCTCGGCATCCACGGCATGAGCATGGAGCTCGTACGCCTCATCGGCCGAATGAAATACCGTTCCTCATACGGACAGAACCTCCTCCAGCACTCGCGCGAAGTCGCCAACATCTGCGCCATCATGGCTTCGGAGCTCGGTCTTAACCCCAAGCTCGCCAAGCGCGCCGGACTCCTGCATGATATCGGAAAGGTCTCCGAGCAGGATCCTGAACTGCCTCACGCACTCCTCGGTATGAAGATAGCAGAGCAGTACAAGGAAAAGCCCGAGATCTGCAATGCCATCGGAGCCCACCACGAGGAGACCGAGATGACCTCCATCATCGCTCCGCTCGTGCTCGTCGGCGACGCCATCTCAGGCGCCCGTCCGGGAGCCCGCCGCGAAGTTATCGAGTCGTACATCAAGCGTCTGAAGGGTATGGAAGACCTGGCTGCGTCCTACCCGGGAGTCACCAAGTCGTACGCCATCCAGGCCGGCAGGGAGCTCCGCGTCATCGTCGGAGCCGAAGAAGTCAGCGACGAGCAGGCTGCACGCCTCTCCACCGACATCGCCCAGAAGATCCAGGAAGAGATGACCTATCCCGGACAGGTGAAGATCACCGTCATCCGTGAGACCAGGTCCGTCGCTTACGCGAAATAAGGGACTCTCCCCTACCTTGCCAAAGGCCTGTGCTGCATGCGGCGGAAGGCCTTGACATTGTCCAGGAGGGTCTGCCTCTCGCCGTCCGGCAGCGCGAAGTCGCAGAATCTCTCCCAGATGTAATCGACGGCCTGGGGGCTGGGATGGACCATGTCCTCGGCATAGAAACGGTAGTCGCGCAGTTCGTCCATCTGGATTTCGTAGGCGGGGAAATAGACTATGCGCTTCCCGTCGGCTACGGAATCCGCAGCGAGCAGCAGGGTGGACTTGCTGGCCTGGTTGCCGTGAGCGCCGTCCGCCATATGGCGGATTGGACTGACAGTCAGAATGAAACGCTTCTCCGGGAAGCGGGATACGAGTTCTTTGAGAATCGAAACGATCTCCTCGACGGAGAGCCTTTCACGGGAAAACTCGCGGTCTGGCCGCTTGAGGCAGTTGGCGACCACCTGCCCGCTCCCGATATGCCGGAAGCACCATGCGGTGCCGAGTGTCAGGATGACAAGGCCGGCACGGCGCCACCTGGCACTTGCCTCCGCAAGTGAGGCATTCGCGGCTTCGAGAAACTCCCCGGAGGTTCGGCGGGCGAAGGAAGTATGGTGATGGAACGAGCAGACAAGGCCTGCTCCCGCCCCCATCTCCACGCAGTCCCCGGGTCCGAACGGGACTCCGCTCTCCAGCCGGCCTGCCGCGTCGGAGATCGAGACCGGATTGTACAGCGTGCCGAAAGGATTGACGCAGACGTCAAAGCCGGCTTCGGCCATACGGGCGCCGACATTGTCGGCGAAACAGCTGCCAAGCAGCACTATTCCTTCGGAGAATGTCATCTTTACGGGACTTGTCCCGCATTCGACCATTGTCTGGAGTTTCAGCATTATATGATCAGTCGTTTTTGCAAAAATACGGAAAAAGATGCAACGCACGCACGCAATTAAGCATCTTGAATATATAACTTCATAAGAATCATCGGCATTATGAACAAAAAGCCCATTTTTCTTTCCGTGACGGCGCTCCTCGTTGCCGCATCGGTGACTTCAGCCCAGTCACTTCTGGACCTCCCGGGGCTCCTCGGCAGGCAGCAGCAGGACCGCCGCGTTCAGGAGAATGCCGTAAAGGTCGAATATGACATCGACTTCCAGTACTTCTTCGACCTCAGGTCGTTCGGCGCCAGCGAAGAGTTGTTCATGGCGACGGAAACCTTCAACGTCGCCCGGTTCTCGCCTTCCGCCGTGCTGCGTTTCGACCAGGATGCGCGGACGACACACAGGCTGGCGCTCGGTATCGACCTCACAAAGAATCTCGGCGCCAACCCCACGGCCGTGGAAGTTTACTCCGAAGCGGAACATCAGTCCAAGCTGAGCAACTTCGACCTGATGAAGGACATATTCTTCTACTACAACTACAAGAAATCCATAGGCGACGGGATCCTGGACTTCTACGCCGGCATACTTCCCAGGACTATCCTTGACGGGGATTACACCAGGGCCATTTTCGCCGACGACATCCGCTATTACGATCCGAACCTTGAAGGCGTGACGTTCAAATACTCCGCTCCCCGTTTCAAGGCGGAGGTCACCGCGGACATCGCGGGAGTACGCGGAGTCGACAGGGTGGGCTGCGAGATGGTGTTTACTTCCGGAGTTTACAATCCCGTCGATTGGGCTTCGTTGGGATGGTCCGCCGCATATACCCACTCCAACGGTTCGCTCCTGGCCAGCGCCGACGTCGATTTTGCGCTGGTCAATCCCTATGCCAAGGTCGATTTCGGCTCCAAGCTCGGCATGCAGGAGCTTTCGGTCAAAGCCGGCCCCATCGCCACATATCAGCTGGACTACAAAATGCCGGCCTATGACGAATCCGGAGAGGAAGTCGGCGAGTCCCCGCACTTCCCCATGGGTGCCGAAGTCATCTTCAATGTCCGCCACTGGGGCTTCGGGCTCGAGAATACCTACTATTTCGGCGCCAACCTCAACACTTACATGAGCAGCGTTTATTCCGATTCTTCGGCCGCCACATATGCGGGCACGGTTTATAAGGGAGAGGATTTCTACTTCACAAGAAGGAGCGTCCCCGCATGGTATGACCGTCTTGAGCTCTACTGGCAGCCGCTGAAGTCCGAGTTCATCGGTGCCAGGTTCTCCGCCATCGGACATTTCATCACGCCCGCAGGGCGCGGCACCGAGGACCAGATCGGGCCTTTCATCGGCTCACAGGTCAAAGCTACGGTCCTTTTCAACCTCGACGCCTTCCGGCACCCGCGCAAGAGCGGCTCCTCATCCGGCAGCCGCCGGTCCGGCAGTACACAGCGGAGCGAACCC
>CAMJHW010000071.1 GCA_946405645.1 uncultured Bacteroidales bacterium | reverse complement strand
AATCCGCAAAGGGCTGCAAATATAGGGTTTATTTCGGTGAAAACCAAATCTTTTTCGTGCGCGTGACGAGGCGGGCGATTAGATGTTGACGTCCTCCAGCTCTTCCTCGGAACGGAGGTTCTCCCGGATGAAGTTCTGGCGCTCGATGGTATTGTCGCCCATGTAGAAGGACATGATGTCCGAAATGGACTCCTCGTCGGAGAGTTTCACGGGATCCAGGCGCATGTTCTCTCCGATGAAATCGACGAACTCGTCGGAGGAAATCTCACCCAGACCTTTGAAACGGGTGATCTCCACGCCGGTTTTGAGGGCCTTGACGGCATCTTCCTTCTCCTCGATGGAATAACAGTACTTCGTGGATTTCTTGTTCCTGACGCGGAAGAGGGGAGTCTGAAGGATGTGGACGTGGCCGCGGCGGATCAGGTCCGGATAATACTTCATTATGAAAGTCAAGACCAGCATGCGGATGTGCATCCCGTCGTCGTCGGCATCGGTGGCCACGATGATATTGTTGTAGCGGAGGTTCTCGAGATCGTCCTCGACTCCGAGGGCTGAGATCAGAAGGTTGAGCTCCTCGTTCTCGGCGACCTTCTTGCGGCTCTCCTTGTAACAGTTGATGGGCTTGCCCCGGAGGCTGAACACGGCCTGGTTGTTGGCGTTACGGACCTTGGTGATGGTTCCGCTTGCGGAGTCTCCCTCGGTGATGAAGATGCTGGACTTCTCGACATCCTCGGCATTCTTCTCCGTGACCTTGTCGTTGAAGTGGAAGCGGCAGTCGCGGAGCTTGCGGTTATAGACGTTGGCCCTCTTGTTGCGCTCGCGGGTCTTCTTCTGGATGCTGGAGATCTCCTCGCGCTCCTTCTGCGAAGCCTTGATCTTCTCCTCGATGATGGGCTGCAGCTCCTTGTGGATGGTCAGGTAGTTATTTAAGTTCTTGGAGATGAAGTCGTTGACGAAGCTTCGGATGGTCGGGCCTATGTCGGTGGTGAGGACTCCGTCCTTGCCTTTGACCTGCTTCTCCCACATGTAGGTGGATCCGAGCTTGGTCTTGGTCTGGCCTTCGAAATTGGGCTCCTGGATCTGGATGCTGATGGCTCCGACGATGCCCTGGCGGCAGTCGACGGGGTCGTAGTTCTTCTTGAAGAACTCCTTGAGAGTCTTGGCGACCGCTTCGCGGTACGCCGCCAGGTGCGTGCCGCCGTCGCGGGTGTTCTGGCCATTGACGAACGAGGAGATGTTCTCCCCATAGGAGTTGCCGTGCGAGAGCACTATCTCGATGTCCTCGCCCTCGAGGTGGATGGGAGGGTAGAGGGGAGCCTCGGAGAGGTTCTCGTTGACCAGGTCGAGCAGACCGTTCTCGGACTTGTAGGACTCGCCGTTGAAGATGAGGGTAAGGCCTTTCTTCAGATACGAGTAGTTCTTGACCATGGTCCGGACGTAGTCCAGGTTGTAGGAGAACTTGCTGAACATCATGGAGTCCGGCTTGAAGACCACGAGGGTGCCGTTCTTCTCCTTGGTCTCGCCGCGGCCGCTGTCCACGAGCTCGCCGCGCTCGAAGGTCGCCCACGACCTCTCGCCGTCGCGGAAAGAGCACACGTGGAAACTCTCGGAGAGCGCGTTGACGGCCTTGGTGCCGACGCCGTTCAGGCCTACGGACTTCTTGAAGGCCTTGTCGTCGAACTTGCCTCCCGTGTTCAGTATGCTGGTGGCCTTGATGACGGAGTCGAGCGGAATGCCGCGGCCGAAGTCGCGCACGGAGACTTCGTCGTTCTCGATATTGATCAGGATCTGCTTGCCGAAGCCCATGGCGTACTCGTCGATGGAGTTGTCCACGATCTCCTTGAGCAGGACATAGATGCCGTCACCTTCCTTGCTTCCGTCGCCGAGGCGGCCGATGTACATGCCGGGACGAAGCCGGATGTGCTCGACTCCTTCGATGGTTTTTATGTTGTCGTCGGTATAGTTGGTAACGGGAGTACTAGCCATAGTGTTCTATCTGCGAAATTTTCGCAAATATACAAAAATTATTGGATCGTACCGGCGATTTGCAGGGATATGACGGGCCTGAAAGGGGAGTTTGTGAAAAGGTTAAGCGCGATGATGTTCTCGCCCTTGGGCATGCCCTTGGTATCGAGCTCCACGACGATCTTGCCCTTCTTTCCTGGAGCGGTCTTCTCCATCTCCTTTACCTTTACGTTGCTGCAGTCGGCGTCGAGTTTGTAGAACTCGGACTCCTTCTTGCCGTTGTTGGTATATTCGAAGGTGAGGGTGGTCTTGGCTCCGGAAGCAAGCTTCCCGAAACTGACCGTGCTCTTGTTGAAAGTGGGGTTGGCCATATCCTTCTTGGCGTCGGCGGACACAGTGGCGAAATTGGCTTTGGTCACAGCCCAGAACGCTATCTCTTCCTTGCCGATGCCGATGCGGGTGTTGGGCTCGGTGTAGAAATGCTCGCCGCCTTCGGTTTTCTCCGGCTGGGGAACCTTCCCGATGGCTTTGTAGTGCTTGCCGTCAATGACCGGGGTGGCATAATACCAGTTCTTGCCCCAGCGCTTAACGCTGGCCTTGATGGTATAATTGAGGTTGGCTATGCTCTTAGGTGGGATGGGATTGGGGTAGATGTCCAGGGTCAGGCCTTCGGAAACGTTCTCGAATTCGAGCTTCATCGGGGTGACGCCGACATTGGCGATGACGATGTTGCCGCTCTTGGTCTCCATCTGGGACATGTTCCCGACCTTGTTCTCAAGGTTCTTGATGCCCATGTTGCCGATCTTGAGGGGATATGTCTCGGTAAGCGGCTTGACATTCTCGTGGGCTGTTCCGCGTAGGTGAAGTACGTAGGGCTTCTTGACGTCGGAGACATAGACGGTGACGGTCTTGTCGAAGGGGTAGGGGCCGTCGTTGTTGTCGAAGGTGGCTTCGACCTTGCCGGATTTGCCGGGTTGGATGGGCTCCTTTGTCCAATCCACGTCGGTGCAGCCGCAGGATGCGACTGCGGTGAGCAGGAGGAAGGGCTTGGAGCCGGTATTGGTGAAGGTGAATGTGCAGGAAACAGATCCTTGGTCGGTATAAATGTCGCCGAAGTCGTGGACCATCTTGTCCACCTTGACGTTGCCCTCGTTCTGGGCGTATGCGGCGGCCGTCGCCAGGAAAATGACGGTCAATGCGGTAAGTATGGAAATAGTCTTTTTCATGATGCAAAGGTAATAACAAAAATCTTTCCAATCATTTGATAAATCCAATTAAATCGCATACATTTGCGGCACTGTATTTGATAACAGCGGAATCGTTAACCAAAATTGACAGCACTATGGCACACAAAATCAATCCTGACATCTGTGTAGCATGCGGTTCCTGCCAGTCGGAGTGCCCTCAGGGCGCCATCTCCGAGGGAGATGTCTACAGCATCAACCCGGATATGTGCATCGACTGCGGAGCTTGTGCCGATGCCTGCCCCATGGGCGCCATCGAAGCAGAGTAGCGCAGATCTCAGAACAGTACATTGGCGGAGCCTCCTGGTTCCGCCATTTTTCGTATCACCCTGACGCTCATCCCTCCGTCCAGGCTCTCGACGTCTATGTCGACGTCCGGAGAGCCCTGCGGAACCAGGAAGCAGCGATAATCATCGCTTATGCCTATGCGCAGGTCTTTCTTGCTTCTTTCACCGCGTACTATCCTCTCGACCGGCTTGTCGCGGAACGCTTCCGAAGCGGCGTTGTACCAGTAGGTAATCTGGTCGGCGAACTCCTTGAAACGCCGTCCTTCCGGGGTCAATGTCACTGAATTTCTATTCCTGGCGAATAGTTTGGCCCCTACTGCCTTCTCGATTTCGGCTATGTTCTGGCTGACGGCAGGCTGGCTGATTCCCAGCCTTTTTGCTGCCTTCGTGAAGCTGTTCTCTTCGCCTACTGCGAGGAAAACCTTTATTCTCGAATCCTCAAACATGATAAGTCCTTCTTATGGTTGTTCAAAGATAGGTGAGTTTTTTCAAAAAGTCCTCATTTATTCTTAAATTTGACGGATTTTATAATATTATAGTATATGAAACGATTCTTCTTGATCGCAGCCTTGTTCTTCGCCGTCGCTCCCTTCGCCGGAGCGCAGCAGATGCAGGCGCTGCCGAATGACCCTGCAGTACGTCAGGGCAAGCTGGACAACGGACTTACTTATTACATCCGTCATAACGAAATGCCCGAAAACCGCGCCGAGTTCTATCTCGCGACCAACGTCGGCGCCATCCAGGAAGCTCCCGACCAGGACGGCCTGGCCCACTTCCTGGAGCACATGTGCTTCAACGGCACCAAGAACTTCCCCGGCAAGGGCATCCTCAACTGGCTCGAGAGCATCGGCGCTTCCTTCGGAGGCAATGTCAATGCTTCCACCGGAGTGGAGGAGACCCAGTATATGCTGAACAACATCCCTCTCGTCCGCGAGACCGTGGTCGATACCTGCCTCCTCATCCTTCACGACTACTCCCACTTCGTGCTCAACGAGCCGGAGGAGATCGACAAGGAGCGCGGAGTCATCATCGAGGAGCGCCGCGCACGCCGCAACGCCTCCTGGCGCCTGCACGAGAAGTCCCTTCCTTATTATTATGGTGACACGAAGTACGGCGAGTGCACCCTCATCGGTCAGCTCGAGAGCCTTCAGACCTTCAAGCCCGAGAGCCTGGTGAATTTCTACCAGACATGGTACCGTCCTGACATGCAGGCCGTTATCGTCGTGGGTGACGTCGATGTGGATGCCGTAGAGCAGAAGATCAAGACCATTTTCGCCGACATCCCCGCCGCCGAGAATCCCAAGTCGAAGGACGTCATAATGATCCCCGGCAACGAGGAACCCATCGTCGCCGTCCTCACCGATCCCGAGGTAACCAACACCCAGCTCGAGGTCCTCTGGAAGAGCGACGGCCGTCCCGAGGAGATCAACAATACCGCCCAGGGCATGCTCCTTGACCTCGTCATCGACGTCGTCTCCCAGATCATGTCAGAGCGTTTCGATGAGATCGTCTCCAAGCCCGGAGCTCCGTTCTTCGCCGCCGACCTCAGCGTTGGCAATCTTTGCGAGACCTGCGAGGCAGTGATCGGCGGAGTCGCGGTCAAGGACGGTGAGGCCCTCACCGGCCTGCGCGCCTTCCTGACCGAAGTCGAGAAGATGAAGCGCTTCGGCTTCACCGACGACGAGGTCAACCGCGCCAAGACCGAGATCGAGTCTGTCTATGAAACCCGCGCCAAGAGGGCCGAGACCCGCAAGAACGCCGATTTCGTTCCCGGCCTCATCAGCAACTTCTTCGACAACTACGCCTATATGGAGCCTGCCACCGAGTATCAGCTGGTCCAGATGCTTCTTTCCCAGATCAGCGCCGATGTCCTCAACATGCTGGCTTCCCAGATGATCACGGCCGAGAATATGGTAGTGCTGTACAAGGGTCCCGAGAAGGAAGGACTCGTCCATCCTACCGATGCCGAGCTGCTTTCCGTCATCAAGGAGGTGGAGAATGCCGAGATCGAGGCTCCCGCAGCCGAGGCCATCGCCACCGAGTTCCTCGATCCTTCCATCCTCAAGGGTTCGAAGGTGAAGAAGAGCAAGAGCACCATCTACGGCGCCACCGAGTGGACGCTCAAGAACGGCGTCAAGGTCGTCCTTCTTCCCACCGACTACGAAAAAGACCGCATTACCTTCATGCTCTACAAGATGGGTGGAACCAGCCTGATCGAGACGGCCGACCTGCCTTCGTTCGAGTCCAATCTCTACCAGCTCTTCACCCAGTATAACGGCGTATCGCAGTTCCCGGCTTCCACCGTTTCCAAGATGCTTGCCGGCAAGCAGCTGTCTGTCAATACCAACATCACCGGTCTCAATACCGGCTTTGCCGGCAATTCCACCCGCAAGGACCTTGAGACCGCTCTCCAGCTCCTCTACCTGTTCTACACCGACCCGCGTTTCGACAAGGACGCTTTCGACCAGGCGGAGCAGACTCTGCGTTCCATCCTGCCCAACTATGTCAGCCAGCCTAACTACAAGCTCCAGAAAGAGCTCTACGGTACTCTCTACGAGAACAATCCCCGTAATGTCCTCATTAGCGAGGAGGTACTGGACAAGGCAAGCCTGGAGACCATCGAGCGTGTGACCCGTGACCTGTTCAAGGATGCCGCCGGCTCCACTATGATAATGGTCGGCGACTTCGACATCGACGAGGTAAAGCCTATGATCGAGAAATATGTCGGAAGCCTGGCCAAGGGTAAGAAAGCTCCCAAGTGGATAGACCGTAACGAGGATGTCACCCGCAAGAGCGTGGTGAACGACTTCGCGGTGGATATGCAGACCCCTATGACTACCGTCGCTCAGATGTACCGTATGGACGACAAGTATTCGGTGGAGAACGACCTGGTCTACCAGGCTCTGGAATACATCCTTAATATGATTTATGTCGAGACTCTCCGCGAGGACGAGGGCGGCACCTACGGCGCCAGCGTCAGCGTCTCGCTCGCCCGCGAGCCCAAGCAGTTCGGTCTCCTCCAGATTGTGTACCAGACCAATCCTCCTTCCGCCGACAAGCTCCGCTCCCTGGCGCTGGAGGGCCTGCGCAAGGTCGCTTCCGAGGGACCTACTGCCGAGCAGTACGACAAGACCGTCAAGAACCTCGAGAAGAACATCCCCGAGCTCCGCATCAACAACAACTACTGGAGGATGCGCCTCAAGGAGTGGTATGACTACGGCATCGACTATGACAAGGATCACGAGGCCGCTCTCAAGACCCTGACTCCCGAGAAAGTCAAGGCCCTGGCTGCCAAGTTCCTTGCCGAGGGCAACCTCATCGAGGTCGTGATGCGTCCGGACAACACCGGAGAAACGGAATAATATCCCGTGCCGGTGGGCTGACTGCCCACCGGCATTGTTTTAATAATGACCGACAATATGGAAGAACCCAAGAAGAGA
>CAMJHW010000070.1 GCA_946405645.1 uncultured Bacteroidales bacterium | reverse complement strand
CACCTTGGATACAGCAACCGCAGACCGGAGCTTTCCCGCTGGGTTGACATGATCAATGCCGAGGATCCCGATCTGGTGCTCTTCGGCGGGGATATCGTGGATATTCAGCTGCGGCCTCTGATTGAGGGAAATTATGCAGAGGAGTTCGCGCGCATCAAGGCTCCGCTTTTTACCGTCCTCGGCAATCACGAATACATTGGCAATGAGCGAGATTCGGAGAAGTTCTTCGCCGATGCAGGAATAACCCTGCTGCGCGACTCTGTCGTGTATTTCCAAGGGATTACTGTTGTCGGCCGGGATGACCGGAGCAATCCGCGCAGGAAACCTCTCTCCGAGCTTGCAAGTGCCCTGCCGGGCTTTACCATCCTTCTCGACCACCAGCCTTATCATCTGGAAGATGCGGAACTGGCGGGAATAGATTTCCAGTTCAGCGGGCATACCCATAGGGGACAGGTCTGGCCGCTTTCCTGGGTGACGGATGCCATGTATGAGAAGTCCTGGGGCCATCACCGACGGGGGAGTACCCGCTATTATGTGAGTTCAGGCCTCGGGATCTGGGGCCCGAAGATCCGCATCGGCACCAGGTCGGAGTATCTTGTCCTGCACATTGAATCGGAATAAAAGAAAAGACGCTTACATCTCTGTAAGCGTCTGATTGTTTGGAGTGAAGCTTAGCAGATTTGAACTGCTGACCTCTTGCCTGTCAAGCAAGCGCTCTAAACCAGCTGAGCTAAAGCTTCGTCATTTGTGGGATGCAAAGATAAGCAGTTTTTGCTAATCTGCAAAAAAAACATCAACAAAAATCCATCAGCATCTCGTACACGAGGTGGGTAGGGAAGCCCACGACGTTGAAATAGGACCCTCGTATGGCGGTGATGCCGATAAGGCCGATCCACTCTTGGATGCCGTATGCGCCGGCTTTGTCGAAAGGCCGGCAATTGTCTATGTAGTATCCGATTTCGCTGTCCGTCAATTCCTTGAATACTACGATGGTGGAGTCTGAGCGGGTCTCCATGCGGTCCTGCGTCCGCAGGGTGACGGCGGTGATCACTTCGTGCTCACGGCCGGAGAGCAAGCGGAGCATACGTGCCGCATCCTCGCGCGAGTGCGGCTTGCCGAGGATGGGTGAATGCTCCGGATCATCGGAATGGCAGAGTACCATCGTGTCCGACGTTATGAGGATCTCGTCCTTCTCCAGAGGCCTGTGGAAGCCGAGGGATTTTCCTTCGGACATCAGGGCGGGTACGCGCTCGTGAGGCGTGCCGGGATCATAGGTCTCTTCGAAGGTATTGCCGGTGTCCACCGTGAACTCGACGTTCATGCCGGTGAGAAGTTCGCGGCGTCTCGGGGATCCGCTCCCCAGAATGATTCTTTTTCCTTTGAGATCCATCTCAGAACATCTTCTTGTACAGGGCGTCGTCGAGTTTCCAGCGGCCCTGGGCCTTGAGGACCATCTCCACGGCGTTGCGGACGCAGCCGTGGCCTCCGCCGTACTCGGAGACGTAGTCTGCAATCTGGCGGACTTCCTCCACGGCGTCCGCGGGCGCAACGCCTATGCCGCAGGCTTTCATGACCGGGATGTCGGGAAGGTCGTCGCCGAAGAACATCACTTCTTCCGGCTTGAGCGAGTATTTCTGACAGAAAGCGTTGAAGTCGTCGATCTTGATCCTTGAATGAAGGTAAATGTCTTCCTCGTCGACTCCGCAGACGCTGAAGCGGCGGAGTATGCTGTCGGAGCTGCCGCCGGTAATGACGGCTGTATGAAGTCCGTTCATCTTGGCCATGCGTACGCCGAAGGAATCCTTGGCATCGAAGATGCGCAAGAGGTCGCCGTCGGACATGGCTAGTATGCCGCCGTCGGTCATGACGCCGTCGATGTCGAATGCAATGGCCTTGATCTGCCGGAGCCTTTCTTCTGTGAGAGCCATGGTGCGACTAGGACTTTGCTCCGTTGCCGTTCATGAAGCTGCCGAGGTCGAAAGTCCCCTTGGGCTGCTGTTCCTTGAAGGTGATGGCTCCGAACTGCGACTCGTACTTGTTGATGTTGTCGGCAAGGGCGTTGAGCAGGCGCTTGGCGTGCTCGGGGTTCATTACGATGCGGTTGGAGATCTCGGGCTTCTGCAGGCCGGGGAGCATGGTGGCGAAATCGATTATAAATTCGCTGGGGGAGTGGGATATGATGGCGAGGTTGGAATATGAACCTTTGGCCACCTCGGGCTTGAGGTCGAGGCTGATCTGTTTCTTTTCGTTGTTGTCCATGATACGGTATGGTTTTCTGCAAAAATACTGAAAAAAAGAGTATATTTGTACGATATTGCGATTATAACAACACTAAATATACAAAATGGAATTATCGGCTAAATACAACGCCTCCGAAGTGGAGGACAAGTGGTACGCCTATTGGCTGGAGCATAAATTCTTCCATTCCGAACCCGACGAGAGGGAGCCTTATACCATCGTTATCCCCCCGCCGAACGTCACCGGCATCCTGCACATGGGACATGTGCTCAACAATACTTTGAACGACGTGCTCATCCGTAAGGCACGCATGGACGGGAAGAATGCCTGCTGGGTTCCCGGCACCGACCATGCCTCCATCGCTACTGAAAACAAAGTGGTGGCCAAGCTCAAGGGCATGGGCATATCCAAGGAAGACCTTACCCGGGAGGAGTTCCTCAAGTACGCCTGGGAGTGGAAAGAGGAGCACGGAGGCATCATACTCAAGCAGTTGCGCAAGCTCGGCGCCTCCTGCGACTGGGACCGCACCCGCTTTACCATGGAGCCGGCGCTCTCTGAGGCCGTCATCAATACATTCGTGTATTTTTACAAGAAGGGATGGATCTACAGGGGAGTGCGCATGGTGAACTGGGATCCCGAGGGACATACCGCCGTCAGCGACGACGAAGTCATCCATAAGGACACGCAGAGCCATTTCTACCACATGCGTTACTTCATTTCCGACGGCCATGGCAACCCTACTGACAAGTACATCGTAGTCGCCACCACCCGTCCGGAGACTATCATGGCCGATGCCGCCATCTGCGTCAATCCCAATGACGAGCGCCATTTCTGGATGAAGGGCAAGAAAGTCCTTATCCCGCTCATCAACAAGGAGATACCAATCATCGAGGACGACTATGTCGAGATGGACTTCGGTACCGGCTGCCTCAAGGTCACGCCGGCGCATGACGCCCATGATTATGAAATCGGCCTGCGCCACAACCTCCCGATCATCGATATCATCGACGATCGCGGACGCCTGACGGAAGACGCTCAGATCCTCGTCGGCGAGGACCGTTTCGACGCCCGCCGCAAGATCGTCAAGATGCTCCAGGACGCCGGCAATATCGAGAAGATCGAGGACTACACCTCGCCGGTCGGATACAGCGAGCGTACCAACGCCGTCATCGAACCTCGCCTTAGCGCCCAGTGGTTCCTCAAGATGGAGGAGCTCGCTCCGCGCGCCCTCGCTTCCGTCGAGGATGGCTTCATCAAGTTCATCCCGGACAAATACCGCAATACATACCGCCACTGGATGGAGAATGCCCACGACTGGTGCATCAGCCGCCAGCTCTGGTGGGGCCAGAGGATTCCGGCATACTATCTCCCTGATGGGCAGATTGTTGTGGAGAATAGCTTTGAGAAGGCCTTTAAGGCCGCACAGGCCATCAATCCGGCCATCAGGCCCGAGGATCTGAGGCAGGATGAGGATGTCCTGGACACCTGGTTCTCCAGCTGGCTCTGGCCCGTGTCGGTGTTCGATCCCGAGATGCCCGGCAATCCCGGACACAAGCCCAATGCCGACCTTGCGTACTATTATCCTACCAACGACCTTGTGACCGGACCGGACATCATCTTCTTCTGGGTAGCCAGGATGATCATGGCAGGAAACGAGTTCATGAACGACGTCCCGTTCCACAATGTGTATTTCACCGGTATCGTCCGCGACAAACTCGGCCGCAAGATGAGCAAGACTCTCGGAAACTCTCCGGACCCGCTCGAACTCATCGCCAAGTACGGCGCCGACGCCGTCCGTCTCGGAATGCTGCTTTGCTCATCCGCCGGAAACGACATCCTCTACGATGAGGCCATGATCGAGCAGGGCCGCAACTTCTGCGGCAAGATATGGAACTCCTTCAGGCTTGTCAAGGGCTGGAACGTCGATCCCGACGCCGCTGTCCCGGCTGCTTCCGCAGTTGCTGCCAAGTGGTTCGAAAATAAATTAAGTCAGACTATTGAACTTGTTGAGGATCATTACAGTAAGTTTAGGATTAACGATGCTCTGATGACTATCTACAAGCTCTTCTGGGACGACTATTGCAGCTGGTATCTCGAGATTGTGAAGCCCGCATACGGAGCTTCCATCGACAAGGTTACCTATGATACTACCTTGAAGTTCTTCGAGGCTCTCATCAAGATGATCCATCCGATCATGCCGTTCATCACCGAAGAGCTCTGGCAGGCCATGGAAGATCGCCCTGAAGGCGCATCCATAATGTTTGCGCGCACGCCCGTCGCGGGCAAGTACGACGAGTCGTCCATCCGCGACTTCGAGTGCGCGCGCGAGGCCATCGTCTCCATCCGTTCCATCCGCGTCCAGAAGAATCTCTCACCGAAGGAGCCCCTTGCCCTCAAGGTCAAGGGAGGTTTCCCGATGGAAACGGCTCCCGTCGTGGAGAAGCTCGCGGGCGTCACGTCAGTCGAGTGTACCGACGACTTCGGAGACACCGGATCGGGAGTCTCCTTCATCATCGGAACCGTCGAATTCTTCGTCCCGCTCACGGGACTTGTGAACGTCGAAGAGGAGATTGCCAAGGCCGAAGCCGACCTCGCATATCAGCGTAAATTCCTCGATGGAGTGCGGAAAAAACTCTCGAACGAGTCGTTCGTAGCCCATGCTCCTGAGAAAATTGTCGCTGTGGAGCGTAAAAAAGAGGCTGATGCCCTTTCGAGAATCGAAAGTCTCGAAGCTCAGCTTAAATCACTGAAGGGTAATAAATAAAACAATTAAGTTCAAAATAGTAACATTTTTGTTAACCTAATAAATCGTGAAAAAATGCTGACTTATCCTTTGTTTCTTGGCAGTCTGGGGTTCTGGGAGATTTTCCTGATCGTCCTGGTGATCGTCCTTCTCTTCGGCGGCAAGAAAATACCCGAGCTCATGCGTGGAGTCGGTAAGGGAGTGAAGAGTTTCCGGCAGGGTATGAACGAAGTCGAGGACGAGTTCAAGGAAGCCACCAAGGATCTCGAAATCGATCCCGACAAGAAGTCTGACGAGACGAAATAGTCGTGGCATCCGACTCCGGGAAAGGCCTGAAGGAAATGTCCTTCTGGGACCATCTTGAAGAACTGAGGGGTACTCTCATCCGCTCGGTTCTCATTGTCTTGGCCTTTTTCACTGTCGGCTTCTTCCTTAAGTCGACCCTGTTCGACGGAGTCATCCTCCGGCCTACCAGGCCGGACTTCTGGCTATATCGCCTCCTGGGTGTCGATCTCAAGATAGATCTTATCAATATCGATATCGCCGCCCAGTTCTTTACCCACATCAAGGTGACTTTCATCTGTGCGGTCGTCGTGAGTTTTCCGTTGATCTGTTATGAGATTTGGAAGTTCGTAGCTCCGGGGCTGTACGAGAAGGAGAAAAAGGTAATGCGCAAGGCCTTCGGCCTGGGCGCCGGCTTGTTCTATCTGGGTATTGCGGTCGGCTATTTCATTGTCATGCCCGTCCTCCTGGTGTTTTTCAACGGATACCAGGTGAGCGGAAGTGTCGAGAACACCTTTGCCCTGACGTCATACATCTCCATTTTCATGGCTATGGTTTTCGTGATGGGCATCCTTTTCGAGTTTCCGTCCGTGCTCGCCGTACTGTCGCATTTCGGCGTGATCACGCGGGATACGATGAGGAAGTCGCGCAGGTATGCGGTTGTGGTCATCCTGATCCTGTCCGCCATCCTTACTCCCACAGGCGATCCGTTCACGATGCTTGTAGTTGCCCTGCCGCTGTATCTGCTTTACGAATTCAGCATCCTGATATGCAAACCCGGGGTTCCGGAGGAGGCCGAAGATGATATCGATTAATGACCTGACCGTTTCGTACGGAAGCTGGACCCTGCTCGACCATATCAGTTTCCATATAAGCGAGAGCGACAAGATCGGTCTCGTCGGCAAGAACGGGGCGGGGAAGTCCACAGTGATGAAACTCATCCGAGGTGAGCAGAATCCCACTTCCGGTACCATCGACAAGCCCGCCCGAATCAACATAGGCTATCTTCCCCAGATAATGGAGCATAACCACGGACGCAGTGTCCTCGAAGAGACGATGACCGTCTTCGATGTCTTCAAAGAGATGGAAAAGGAGATAGAAGACATTACGGTTCAATTATCGGAAAGGGCTGACTATGAGTCTGCTGCGTACGCTGGCCTAATCACGAGGTTGAATGACCTTAACGACCATTTGGCGATCAGTCACTCGGAGCCTCCCGAGGTGCAGGCGACACGCATTCTGATGGGGCTCGGGTTCAAGGATGACGAGCTTTCCCGCAAGACGGAGACTTTCAGCCAGGGGTGGAACATGCGCATCGAGCTCGCCAAGATCCTGCTTGGCGCTCCGGACGTCCTGCTGCTGGACGAGCCCACCAACCACCTGGACATCGAGTCCATCGAATGGCTGGAGGATTACCTGAAGGCTTTCCGAGGCTCGCTGTTGTTGGTCTCGCATGACCGCAAATTCCTCGACAACGTCACGAACCGTACGGTCGAGATAATGCTGGGGCACATATATGATTACAAGGTGCCTTATAGCCAGTATGTCGAGCTCCGCAAGGAACGTATGGCCCAGCAGACTGCCGCTTATGAGAACCAGCAGCGGATGATCGAGAAGACGGAAGATTTCATCAACCGTTTCCGCTATAAGCCTACCAAATCCAACCAGGTCCAGTCACGCATCAAGGCTCTTG
>CAMJHW010000069.1 GCA_946405645.1 uncultured Bacteroidales bacterium | reverse complement strand
GCTGATTTCGGGGCGCAAATTTACATCTTTTTTGTAAATTTGAGAACAATTCTTCCTAGAGGATGGACAGCGTTGCACTAGATATGTATATGACGGCCGGAGTGGGGGTGCTTGCCCTGCTTCTGGGTATGTTCTTTACACGTACCATACAGGTGTTGAAGAGGCTTTGCATCCCTGCGCCGGTGTCGGGAGGATTGCTCGTGTCCTTGTTGGTTTTGGCGGTGCACGCCGCTTTCAAGGTCGACATAGGCTTCGACGGGACCGTCAAGGACATCTGTATGATGCTGTTCTTCACCTCAGTGGGTTTCCAGTCCGACCTGCGTATGCTCAAAAAAGGTGGGCGGCCGCTAGTGATGATGGTCCTTCTTGTAGCATTGCTGATCATAGTCCAGAACCTGCTGTCCGTGGGCATCGCCCGCGGCATGGGGTTGGACCCGCTCGTCGGCATGGCGGCGGGGTCCATCCCGATGTGCGGCGGCCACGGCACTGCCGGCGGCTTCTCGCCGGTGCTGGAGCGGCTCGGCCTGCAGGGCGCCGCTTCAGTCACGATGGCCGCCGCCACTTTCGGCCTCGTGGCCGGATCGCTCATCGGCGGCCCCGTCGCCGAGACGATCATCCGTCGCCGCGGTCTCGCGGAAGCCTCCGGCGAGGACGACGTGGTCATCGGCATCGAGGCAAACGAAGCCTCTCCGGAGAAGCGCGCCGAACACGTCGGTACGGATGAACAGTCCTTCCGGGAGTATTCGAAAGCTGCATATCAATTGATATTGGCGATGGCGTTGGGAATGGGCCTGAGCAAGCTTCTAGCCCTTACGGGCATCACATTCCCTACCTATTTCGGTTCGTTGATAGTCGCCGCGATTATCAGGAACTGCTTCGGTCCGAAGCATGAGGACAAACTCGCCCTCGGCAAGATTGTTTCATTGGGCAATATCTGCCTGTCCCTTTTCCTCGGTATGGCCATGGCTACGCTGAAACTCTGGGAACTGGCCGGACTTGTGCTGCCGCTTGTCGTCATACTTCTCGCACAGGCCGCCTTCATGGCGCTCTATGCCGGCCTCATCGCGTTCCGCGTCCTTGGCCGGAACTATGATGCGGCCGTGCTCGTAAGCGGCCTGTGCGGCTTCGGCCTCGGCGCCACCCCGAATGCAATGGCCAATATGTCGGCCGTCTGCTATAAGTACCGCTATGCCGTCAATCCTTTCATCATCGTTCCGATCGTCGGAGCGATGTTTGTAGACCTCATCAACACCGGCGTCATCACGGTCTTCCTGAATCTTTTGTGATTTTTATTTGGAGATAAGGATTTTCGTTGTATCTTTGTGATATCAAAATGATATTATTTTGTAAAACAATAAGCATAAAGTCATGGAAAACAAGGAATTTGCTTACAAAGGCTCGGTCCTGAACGGATTCTTAGCCCTTCTTCTGGTCATCATCCTTTTCGCAGCCGCGATATTCTTCTTCATCAAGGCCGACAGCAACGGTTCGTTCGCCATAGTCGGTTGCGTCCTGCTCGTGCTTTTCATCATCTGTGTGAACGGCTTTGTCAAGCTGGAGCCCAACGAGGCAGTGGCTCTGCTATTCTTCGGAAAGTATAAGGGGACCTTTACCCAGACCGGTTTCTACTGGGTCAATCCTCTTCTGACCAAGAAGAGCGTGAGCTTGCGTGCCCGTAACCTCAATCCCGAACCCATCAAGGTCAACGACAAGGTCGGTAATCCCGTCCTCATCGGCATGGTGCTGGTCTGGAAACTCGAAGATACATATAAGGCTCTGTTTGAGATTGACAGCCAGTCGCTTGCCCCCATGCCTTCAGGTACCGGAAAGGGCGGCTCCGCCCGCTTCCTGTCCCAGGCTTTCGAAAACTTCGTGCGTGTCCAAAGCGACGCCGCTCTCCGTCAGGTTGCAGGCTGCTATGCCTATGACAATCCCGATACTCCCGACGAACTCACTCTCCGCAGCAATGCCGACGAGATCAACGAGAAGCTTGTCACCACATTGAACGAACGCCTGAATATGGCCGGCCTTCACGTGACCGAGGCCCGCATCAACTACCTGGCTTACGCTCCCGAAATCGCTGCCGTGATGCTTCGCCGCCAGCAGGCCGACGCCATCATCGCCGCCCGTGAGAAGATCGTGGACGGAGCTGTCAGCATGGTCAAGATGGCCCTCGACAAGCTCAAGGCTGAGGGTGTCGTCGATCTTGACGAGGAGCGCAAGGCCGCCATGGTCAGCAACCTCCTGGTCGTCCTCTGCGGTGACGAGCCGGCCCAGCCGGTGGTCAATTCCGGAAGCCTCTATTGATCATGGCCAAGGAGAAGGATGCAGTGAAAAGCTTCGTCCTGAGGGTCGATCCCGAGACGATGGAAGCTTTGGAGCGTTGGGCTGCGGACGAGTTCCGCAGCACCAACGGTCAGCTGCAATGGATTATCAGCGAGGCCCTTCGCAAGAGCGGACGGCTTAAAGGTAAATGACATGTAAAAAGAACCCTTGCCCGATGAAAACAAGGTTTAGATTTCTTCTGTACGCAATGATATCATTGTCATTATGTTCATGCAGTGACCAGAGTGCGCCGCTGATAGGTATTACTTGCGGGCGCACATCGACAGGCGCTGTGACGCTTTCCACAAACTATACTGAAGCTGTCGCCAAGGCAGGGGGCATTCCGGTCGTCCTGCCAATCATCGACGACCCTGCCCTTGCTGAAAGCCTTTTGGCCAAGGTGGACGGCATCGTTTTCTCCGGTGGTCCGGACCTCGATCCGGCGGAATACGGAGAGGAGGTCCTGAACGAGACCGTAAGCATCGATGCGGTCCGCGACCGCAGCGACCTGCTGTTCGCCCGGGCGGCGCTGGCCTCCGGCAAGCCGGTCCTGGCCATCTGCCGCGGCGAACAGCTGATGAACGTCGCGCTCGGCGGAAGCCTGTACCAGGATCTTCCGGCACAGGTGGAAGGAGTCCTTCCACATCGTGACACCATTCATATGATAGGAGTGGAGAAGGGGAGTGTGCTTTTTGATTTGTTTGGCTCAGACTCACTGCTGGTCAATACTTTCCACCATCAGGCAGTGAAGGATGCAGCTCCCGGAAGCCGGGTTACCGCCCGCTCTTCCGACGGGGTGGTGGAAGCATTCGAGAATGCCAACGTAGTGGCCGTCCAGTTCCATCCGGAGAGGATGTTCCAGGCGGATCCTTCATGGCTCGGTCTGTTCCGCTACCTGGTCGACAAGGCCAGATAGGGGCTACTTGAAGCGGACGCCGACGGTGAAGTCCATGTATTCGGCCTTGAACCGGTGTGCCTTGATGCAGACGCTGAAGAAGAAAGGCTCGATCCGCTTCGGGTACAGGCGGAGTCCGGCACGTTCGTACAAGCGTCCGTGATAGCCGTGGATACCGGCTTTACGATAGAAATAATACCCTTCCTGAAGATAGAACGCCGTGCGTTTGTAAAACACCTCCTGCACGGCTCCCGCTCCGAAGGAAAACGAAGAGTATGAGGCGGCGGAGGCCGCCTCTTCTCCGTATATGATGTTGTCTGCCCATCTCAGGGCTTCCATGTTGGAGCAATAGAATGCGGATGCGGAAGCTCCGACGCCGAAACGGCCGGAGAGTCGGTAAACGGCATCGAACCCCAGCGACCCCATAGGCCACTTGCGCAGATTCGTGGCTGCGAGCGTCTCCCTGTCCACAGTCTTGGAGGTAGCCAGCCACTCCGCAGCGCAGGCGTGTACGCCTCCTCCGGCGTAAAGCTCATAGCTCCAGCCCTTTTCGTATCCGTCGTCTGCAATTCTTGGCGTACGGAATCCTCTCTTGACATAGTTCGGCCTATCCTGGAAATGATACCTTGCGGAAAGTCCTCCTCCCCAGTAGTTCAGCCCGCCGTTAGGGTAGGCGAAACGGGCGCTGGAGTTATGGCGGACCGAGATGTCGGCTACGAGGTCAAGTCGGCGTGCGACCTGCCACGTGACATGTCCGCCTCCCGCTACATAGAATAGGAAAGGCGAACTGAAGAACCAGTTGGACCGGTTGGTGACGGGGTCGTAGTATCCGTTGGAGTAGGAGAGTCCCAGCGACAGGTCGTATCCTCCGGAGAAACGCCCCATACGCAGAAGGTCCCGGGAGATGACGCCATATGCGGCGACCATCCCGGAATAATGACCGTTCTTGCTTTTGAACTGGACTTCGTCAAGTCCGTTGTATGTCAGCCCTATTCCGAAGGTTGGATGATTATAAGCAGCTGAATAGCTGCCTTCTGCGCCTCTTGTGATGAAGTCCCACTCCAAGGTGAATGAATTGAAGCCGAGGCTGGTGTAAGAGTCCCTGAACGAGCCGATGGTCATGCGGTCTGCGCCGGCCCGGAGGGCGTGGCCGGGACATGAGTCCCCGGCCTCCTGCGCCGTCGCCGGCTGCCCGGAGACCCCCAGGCAACAAGCCATGGCCAATAATGTAAGGAGCATTCTATTCATTCGGGTAACAAAGATAGTGATCAATTCCGAATTAATTCGTAAGTTTGAGCAAACGTTTGAAACTGACCGCATATGAAAAACAAATCCTTGATTCTCTGCATTGCACTGTCGCTCATCCCCTTTGCGCTTAAGGCGCAGGACTTGTTCGTGGCACCTTCCCCTGAAGGATGGGAGAGGGCTGAGTACACTCACCGTCAGGCAGATTTTCCGAAGATCAATGCCAATGGCGAATTCTGGTTCCGCTTCCAGGCCCCTCCCACTGCTCAGGAGGTAGTGCTGAATGTCCCCGTGGCCGGGCTTCAAGCCCCGATGAAGAAGGATGCCGACGGTTTCTGGAATGTCATAGTCACCATCCCTAAAGTAGGTTTCCAGATTTATTATATCGTCGTGGACGGTGTCCGTTTCCTCGATCCGGGCACTACTCCTTTCTATGGCAACGGATTCACCGGCACTGTGGAGGTCCCATCTCCTGACGAGGACTATTATGTCATCAAGGACGTGCCTCACGGTGATGTCAGGGAGCACTGGTTCTATTCCGATGTGGACAAAAAGTTCCGCAGGGCGTTCGTCTATACTCCCGCTGGTTATGACGAGCATCCCGAACTGCGCTATCCCGTCCTCTATCTCCAGCATGGAGCCGGAGAGGACGAGAGCGAATGGACGCATTCCGGCCGCGCGGCCGTCATCCTCGACAACCTTATTGCCGAAGGCAAGGCCGTTCCCATGATCGTCGTTATGAACAACGACTTCGTCTATCGTCCCGGCGACGACCGCAGCGGACGCCTCTATCTCGCCCCGACCGGCATCGAGAATTTCGAGGAAATGTTCATCAAGGAAGCCATCCCCGACATCGACGCCCATTATCGCACGATCGCCACCCCTGCAGGCCGTGCAATGGCCGGTCTCTCGCTTGGCGGAATGATCACCAACCAGGTTGGTCTTAAGAACAGCAGCCTGTTTGCGTATTATGGCATCTTCAGCGGCGGTACCGTCAGCGATCCGGAGCGGATCGACAAAGGCACCGTGCGCTTCATCTTCGAGACCTGCGGCTCTCAAGAGTATCCCGAAAGGATCGCCGCCGATGTGGAAAAGCTCAATGGAATGGGCGTCAAGGCCGCCAGTTATGTCTCACCAGGGACTGCCCACGAATGGCAGACCTGGCGCAGAAGCCTGCACGAGTTCCTGCCGCTCATTTTCAAATAGAAAAAAGGGAAGCAATCCGCTTCCCTTTTTTTATGCCTTTTCGGGCGTTCCTTTGCTCGTGAAGAGGAATATCATCAGAGGCAGGGCGATGATGGCCATCGTGGCGCTGATGGGCAGATATATGCCGAAATTGGCATATTCCGAGATAAGGTATGTGATCAGCAACAGACCGACGCTGATGCCGCTGGAAATCATGTAGTGCTTACGGATGTCGGTGGACTTGCATATGGTGCGGCTGATGTTGGGTACGCCGAGCGAGATGAATCCTATGGTTCCGCAGATGCTGACGGCGCTGGTGACAAGGAACATTATGGCCATCAGGCTCATGGCCTTATACAGGCGTGAGAGTTCGATCTCCCCGCGGAAATGCCGGCTCAGGTCGCGGGCCGAATACAGGGCCGCACCAAGGCCGATGGCGAATAGGCATAGTGAGAAGATGATGTCGCCGTGCGTGACTCCTTCCAGGTGGAAATTGGCTGCTCCCCAGAGGTAGTACTGCTTGAGAAGGTCCCCCGTAGGAGCGTTCGTGACCACTATCGTTCCAAGCGAGCCGATGAAGGTGCCGAAAATGATGCCGAAAGTAATCAGGTTTTGCGTCGATACCTTCAATGTGACGAAGAAGCAGACAATGGTACAGATAAGCGTGCAGATGAACGATCCGACCGTCAGGGAGCACCAGCCGGACATCGTGGCGGCCGCTGCGCCGAGGCAGGCGGCCGAGCCGAGTCCGAGGGAATAGACATCACCCAGCTGGTTACGCCAAAGGTACTGCATCTGTATTCCTCCGACCGGAAGGGCGATACCGCTTAACAATACATACAAAAAGCTGAAAAACATATTCTTACCATTTGAAATCTATGGACAAAAGGGCGTTGAAGCCCGGCATGGGATAGCCCTGCACGATCTGATACGGCCTGTTGAACACATTGCCGAGGTTGAGGGTGACGGTGAGTTCCGGAACCATGCCCCGATGTCCGAGCTCGGTTAGATAATAGAGCCGTGACACGCTTGCGTCGCTTATGCTCCAAGGTTCGATGTAATAGTCGGCTATGTTTGCCGTGCGTGACCACTTGCCCCCCGAGATACTGGTGTCCCAGCATAATGACCAATATCCGTATCGTGCCTCAAGCCCGAACCCTCCGCTGTGAAGAGGAATGTAGGGAATCTGGTTGCCATAGGTCCGGCTGTCTCTGTCCGAGTGATCGAGGGCCTGTTGCAATGAGTAGCGGAGTACTCCTTCCATGAACCATTCTCCGCGGTTGACCCCGAATTCCGCTTTTGTATCAAGGCCCGTGACGTCCACCAGTCCTATGTTGAGCATAGTCCAGCGGAACTGTGAGGAAGTAGGTATGGCCACGATCTTGTTGCCGACCCGGTTGAAATATGGTGATACGCGTACGTCCCAGTGAAAGTATGCAGGCTTT
>CAMJHW010000068.1 GCA_946405645.1 uncultured Bacteroidales bacterium | reverse complement strand
GAGGAGGGAGCTAACGGGGGCGGCGGAGCCAGGCGATGATCAGGAGGGCGGAGAGGAGGGAGCCGATGACGACGGCGACGACGGAGGCCTCGGCGCCGAAGGGGCCGCCGGTGATGATGTCGGGGCCGGAGATCTCGGGGACCAGCACGCTTTCGCGGGCGTTGCCGCCGGAGACCGCGAAGCCGAGGATGTTGCCCTGGGTGTAGTTCCAGGCCCAGTGGATGCCGATGGGCATCCACAGTGTGCCGGAATACTTGTAGGCGGCGCTGAGCATGACGCCGGCCTCGATGGCTATCGCCAGACCGGCCCACCAGGTCGCGCCGGGATTGGCCAGGTGCGCCGCTCCGAACACCAGCGCAGAAACGATGTACGCTGCCACTGTGTTGAACTGCTCGTCTATCATCCGGAAGATGATTCCGCGGAAGATGACTTCCTCAAGCACCGCTACAAGGAAGAACAGGGCAAAGAAACGCAATTGCGGCATAAAGTGGAATCCGACATCCTTGACCCTGTAGCACCCGGCCAGTGCGATGACACCCACCACCAGCGCAAAATAGATCACTCCGGTCAGGAAACCTTTGCCGGTCTCTGGAAGGCAACGGTTCAGAGGGATGTCATTCTCCTTGCGGCAGCCGGACAGGCCGTCCCACGCCTTATGCCATAACGCATAAAGCCCGAGCGTGCCGATGCCGCAGAGTACGGCAACGGCTGCGGCGGCACCGTTGCCGGCCCTTCCGGCAAAACCGGTCAAGCCTTGCATCAGTGCATATATGATGAAGAAAACCACAATCCCGATCAGAAAGCACGGGATCCAGTACAACAGTTTCATTTTCCTTCCGGGGACGGACATCTCTCAAGTCTTTTTCAAAAACGACGGCAAAATACGGAATTCTTCGCGGAAATCAATATTTTTGTAAAGCATAAACTCCTGATGACATGACCACCTCGCTACGCATTTTTTCCCTGACGAAATCAATGGCTCTCATTGCTGTCTTGTCCGTTGCATCCTGCCATCCTTTCAAGGACGTGTCAGTCTTTCCCGCAGACGGGGCAAGGGACGTCAACCCTGACACCCATTTGAAGCTGACCTTCAATGAAACGCCATCCATCGGCGATAGAGGCATGATACGTATCTACGAGTACGAGACCGGGGAGTATGTGGACAGCCTCGACATCTCGATCCCTGCCGGCCCGACCGCGAGCCGGACCTATGCTCCGGACATCGACTACACCAAAGTTCCATACGACTATTCCCGTACGGAAATCCCCACCAACCGCAACACCGTTCCCGGCACTCCATCCGGGACGGCCGAGCCCACTTCTCCCGAGTACCAGCTCACCATCATCGGCGGATTCACGGACGCGTTCCACTTCCACCCTATAATCGTCCACGACAACACTGCGGTCATCTACCCTCACAACAACATCCTCCAGTATGGCCGCAAGTACCGCATCACTATCGACGAAGGTGTCCTGACCGTCCCGTCCGGCAGCTTCAAGGGCATTTCCAAAAAGGACAACTGGACATTCTCGACCGCAAGGACGGAGCCGTCCCTCAAGGACACCCTTACCGTCGATGCTTCCGGCAGCGGCGACTTCTCCACTCTCCAGGGCGCCCTGGACTTTGTCCCTGACTGGCATGACGACCCGGTTGTCATCAAAGTGCTTCCCGGCGATTATGAGGAGATAGTATATGTCCGCAACAAGTCCAATATCACCATCCAGGGTTCAGGCGCCGACGTAACCAGGGTCCACTACGCCAACAACGAGGTGTTCAATCCTCATCCGATGACGGTCAAGACCAACGAATGGGTCGGAACGTTCCCGCAGCGGCGGGCGGCTGTGGCCTTCGACCACTGCGCCGACCTGACGCTGCGGGACATCACCTTCGCCACCGACCTTAAAGGTCAGGCCGAAGGTCTCTTCCTGAACGGCGAGAGGATGGATCTGCGCAATGTCCGGATCATCGGCGACGGCGACGCCCTCCAGGCCAACGGAAGCATCTATATGGAAGACTGTGAGCTGATCGGAGGCGGAGATACCATCCTTGGGCGCGGCAGCCTGTATGCCTATCACTGCACCTTCAAGAATTACGGCGGTCCCTTCACCTGGGTGCGCAATTTCAGGCCGGCGCACGGCGATGTCTTCGTTGAATGCACCTTCGAAAGCACTTCCCCATATCCCGCCGACTACGGTCGCTCGCAGCTGAACCATGGTACGGTCTATCCCGACGCGGAGATGGTGGTGATCGACTGCAGGATAAGGAATTTCAATCCGTTGGGATGGAGTTCGCTCGGCGAGCCGACGGTCGTGATGCTGGAGTACAACACCCGCGACATGGACACCGGCGAGCCGGTGGATGTCTCGGGACGCCATCCTTATTCCCGCCAGCTTTCCACCGTAGCGGACGCCGAAATAATTGCCGAGTACTGCGACCCGGCATTCGTCCTGGACGGATGGAACCCCAGATAGGACTCAGGAAATCTTTTTCCAATGGAGGACGTTCGCGGCGATGATTATACCGAGAACGATCGCAATCGTAACCTTGACTGCGGTAAAGCCGGCGTTCAAGGAAGCGTTCATCTGCTCTGACACTACATAGTACGAACTCCAGAACACTCCGGCTCCCGGGATCAGGGGGAAATCTCCGCAGATAAGGAATACCGTTCCGGGGCATTTCAGCTTCACGGCGAAGAGCCGCGAAAGGAATGCCACGATGGTTGACGCTATGAGCGTGCCGCCGACAACGGAGAGGGGAGTGTACCGGGAGACCAGCAGATATGCCAGCCAGCCGAACATGCCCACGACTCCTGCGGAGAAATAGTACTTGCGGGGCACACCGAACAGCACGGCAAACGATGCCGTGCCCACCAGCGCCGCCAGCATCTGTACGGGCACTGCGGCGGTAAAGGGGTCGGTGATGGTTCCCTTCAGCTGGATCATGCTCCCCGCTATATAGCTATGCAAAATGAACGTGATACAGACGCCGATGGCAATGGACAGGAACACAAGCAGGGCATCGAGAAGTCTGGTGACCCCCGCAAGATAATCTTCGTTCGCAATATCCCTCAGCCCGTTGGTGAACGCCACTCCGGGAATCAGCGGGATCAGCGTTCCGATGATCATGTTGCCGAGATTGACCCCGAAGCCCAGATTGTAGAACAGAATGCAGAGCAGGGTGCCGACGGCTCCCGAGCAGATGTTGCCGAGCGCCTTGGACATACGTGCGCAAGCCAGCACCAGGAATAGATAGACTGCCGTTCCGGCGATGAGCGCGGCGGCGCAGTCGAGGAGGCTGCCGCCGAAGATGGCGCAGAACGCTCCGCTGCCCAGCGCCGCGCCGGCGAAGCGCTCCCACAGCGGCTTCTCCGGCATGTTCCGGATCTCTTCCAGGCGTTCCTTGGCTTCATCCAGGGTGTATTTCCCGGAGGGAAGCTCCCTGGAGAGCTGGTTGACTGCGACGACCTTGTCCAGACGAGCTCCCTTGATGGGGATGAAATCGACGTTGGCATAAGAGCTGCCTGTGGTGAAGATACCGTTACTGAGGACGAAGAAATGCTCCTTGTGCACGCCGAACGAACTCGCGATGATCTTCATCGTCTCTTCGACACGGGAGATCTCCGCGCCGTTTTCGAGCAGCGTGTGTCCCGCTTCCGCGGCGAATGCAAGGATCTCGTTCGATCGTTCAGGAGTCATAGCGGTGCAAAATTACTATTTTTTTGTTAACTTGCTGAAAATATAAACTGAAACGAAATGCGAAAGACTTTCAAGACCATCATCGCGCTGGCGGCATGTGCGATTTGCTTCGTCTCCTGCGGAGAGCACAAAACCAATCTTTTCAACGGAAAGAACCTCGACGGATGGACCTTCTTCGTCAACCCCGAGGCCGGAGTCCCGGCTTCGGAAGTCTTCGGCGTAAAGGACGGCGTCATCACCATCTCCGGCGATCCTTTCGGCTTCATGATGACCGAGGAGTCGTTCGGAGACTATGTCCTCCACGTAGAATGGAGATGGATAGGCGAACCCACCAACAGTGGCTTGTTCCAGCGCGTCGAGCCGGCCGAGAAACTTTGGCCCGTCTGTGCGGAAGTCAATCTCAAGGCCGGCAGCGCCGGCGACATGATCTCCTTCGCGTCCACTCCTTTTGAGGAAATGAAAGAGACCGGCGGACGCTTCAAGACGAGAATCTCCGACGAGAACGTCGAGAAGCCTGCCGGCGAATGGAATACTGCCGAGATCACTTGCGAAGGCACTTACATCCGCGCTGTCATCAACGGCGTATTGAAGAATGAAGCCCATTTCGAGAGGACGGAGGGCCACATCGCCATACAAAGCGAAGGCGGACCCCTCGAGGTCCGCAACATCTATCTCACCAGGCCGGGCAAGAAATGATCATTCGCTCTTGGGAGCTTGTCTTGGATGGGAGGCGATGTCCTCGAGCTGGACAAGGATCTCGAGCGATGACGCCAGCTCCTCAGGCGGGCATTCTGCGAGGACTACGTCCTTGAACGCCCGCACTTCCTGCAGCGCGGCCTCGGCTTCTCCGTAATCGCTGAGGAACTGCACCCTGTAATACAGCGCGGCCAGCCTGCTGGGTATGTCGCCATACCCGCAGGCCATATATCCGTTGTAAATCTCCTCGCAGAACGGTTCCAGCATCGCACGGTCTCCGGCCAGACGGTAGATCATGCCCATCGAACGCAGCAGGTCGGTATAGTGCGGAGGGACGTATCCGTCCTCTCCACCCATGGCGATGACTGCCTTGACCATCATCAGGTTGAAATTCAGCAGCTCGTCCATCTCGCGGTAGAAGTCCTCCGAGGCCTTCATGTTGAAGATGACGTCCGACCAGGCGCTGGTGATGAAGACATACTGTGCCGTGGTATTGCGCAGGTAGATGATTATATTGCTGAAGTTGTTGTCCTCCTGTGTGAAGTCGTACGCCCCGGCGTAGTCGCCGGCGCTGAACCGCTCGGCGAAGCCGACCCAGGAGCGCAGCAGCGAATCGGCCGGGACCTTGACGTCGTCAGGGTACTCCGGGCCTCCCGTGCTGTTGCGCAGGCTGTCGATGAACTGGATCTCCGGGGAATAATCCGAAGGATCGTACTTGAGCTTGCGCGAGCAGCCAGCCAAGGACAGCAGGACTATCAGGGCCGTCAGCAGCGCTGCCGGCAGAAAGGAACGGCTTTTCATCCCGGAGATTATCGGAGGGTCTCGTGCAGCCTGACCTCGATGCCCGAGCCCTCAAGACCGTCCTTGATGGCCTGCATGTCGGTGTTGCTGAGATGGTAGGGGATGAGGACCTTGGGCTTGATTACCTGAGCGGCGTGGATGCACTGCTCGACTGTCATCGTATAAGGCTGGTTGGCCGAAAGGAAAGCCACGTCTATGTCGGTAAGCTGCGCATACTCGTCAATGTCCTCGGAGTCTCCCGAAACGAATACGCGCAGACCGCCGATGGTCAGCAGGTAACCGTTGCCGTTGCCCTTGGGGTGGAACTGCGTCCTGCCCTCGGTGGTATTGTAGGCCGGGGTGGCGTCGATTTTGATTTTCTGGCCGGCAGTCGTGCTCTCGCCGTTGTCCATGGTCTCTCCGTATCCGAGCAGGCCGTGGACCGTACCGTTGGTGATGATGCGGGTGTCCTCCTTCGAGAGCGACTCGATGGTCTCCTTGTTGTAGTGGTCTCCGTGCTCATGGGTCACGAGGATGAGGTCTGCCTTCGGGAAAGAATCGTAATCAAGCTCTTTGCCGCCGTAGTTCTTGACAGGGTCGATCTGGATGAGATAGTCCTTGTAGGAGATGGCGAGTGAGCCGTGGTTGATGCAGGTGATGTCGACCTTGCCGCCCTTGGCCTTGAAGGTCTCGACGTCGGGGTTTTCAACTTTTGGGGCGCATGCTATGGTCATGACGAGTGCGGTGAGTAATGCCAAGTGTTTCATTGTTGTTGGTTTATATGATACACAAAGATAAGGCTTTTCTTGGAAAATGCATTATCTTTGCCAGCCGTATATGGAATGAACTCATGAAAGACAAGTCTCCCTGGTTCTATCATCTCCTGGCTCTCCTCGTAGTGGCAGTCTGGGGCGTCACCTTCGTCTCCACGAAAGTCCTCATAGCGGCCGGGCTGAAGCCTGCGGAGATTTTCGCCATCCGCTTCGTCCTTGCCTATGTCGGTATATGGGTGTTCTGCCTCTATCGGAACAGGAGATCGGGAGAGAGCCAGGCTTCAACGCTTTTCAGCTCCACCGTTGCGGACGAACTTGTCTTCGTGTTTCTCGGCATCACCGGAGGTTCGTTCTATTTCCTTACTGAAAATACCGCACTCGTATATACCCAGGCCTGCAACGTGGCTTTCCTCGTGTGCAGTGCGCCGCTGTTCACCGCGCTCCTGACACTTGCTGTCAAGCGTTTCGGCCGCGGAAAGCTTGTCGACGGACTCGAAGACATACACGTCGGCTGGCCGCTTGTGACGGGCACTTTGCTCGCCCTGGCGGGCATGGCCCTGGTCGTGTTCGAAAGACAGACTCTGCAGCTCTCCCCGAAGGGAGACCTGTTCGCCATCGGCGCTGCAGTGTGCTGGGCATTGTACAGCATCTTCATGGCGCAGATGACTTCGGAGTACGGCGCTCTCTTCGCAACGCGGAAAGTCTTCTTCTACGGTCTGCTGACCATCATCCCGTTCCTCTTCGGAGGAGACGGGGCCTTGGTGACCGCCGCCCTCTCGCAGCCTAAGGTCATCCTCAATCTCCTGTTCCTCGGCCTCGTGGCATCGCTGGCCTGTTTCATCATCTGGAACAAGGTTATGTCCAAGCTTGGCGGTTTCACCACGACGAACTACGTCTATCTCAATCCTTTCTTCACCCTGGTATCATCGATGGTCATCCTCGGCGAGAGGATGACTCTCCTCTCTGCCGTCGGGTCGCTTGCGATCATCCTTGGAGTCATACTTGCTGGACGGAAATGATCCTTGCCGGATAACAAAAAACAGCGGGTCCCGAAGGATCCGCTGTTTCTTATCGTACAAGAATACTAGAGTTGGGGACCGGCGGCTACGAGGGCCTTGCCGGCTTCGTTGGACTCGTATTTCTTGAAGTTCTTGATGAAGCGGCCGGCGAGATCCTTGGCCTTCTCCTCCCACT
>CAMJHW010000067.1 GCA_946405645.1 uncultured Bacteroidales bacterium | reverse complement strand
AGTCCAGGACACGTTCCTCTCCCGGGGCCAGTTCCACCATGGGATGCCACAATATAGTCTGCCGCATATCAGCGGTGCCCGATACCGTATCTGGCAAATAGGATACGACCGGGTAACTTACGCCCTGAAAGTCCACTATCCTGGTATTCTCTCCCAAGGTGAATGACGGAAGGTCATGCTTATATGTCACGAAATCAACCAAGCCGGAGAAGGTACGGAAGCCGAGATTGAACGAATGAGGGAATATAACCACCCGTTCCACAAGCAGGGGGTCGTATTCGAAAATGCGTTCATGCTCCGTCACGGGGACTCCGTCCAAAAGCACCAGCGCCGGAAACTGTGTGCCGGATGGTTTGAATGAATCTTTCACGTTTACAACCACCGTTCGGGACTTGCCGGAACGTCCTATCCTGATCTCCGATATAAACTCGATGAACAGCTCCTCCATCAGCGGAAAACGGGTATAGTCGTCGAGAATGTACGCAACCGAATCGGGTCCGAACAGATTGACATAAGGAAAATCGAGAACGGTATAGAGCGAATCCGCTCCGGAAGCCTGGAGCACTTGCATCGCAAGGCTCCTGGACAGGATACTTCCCCTCAAGCCCTCGCTCAAGGGAAGTTCCGGAAGGTCTGCGGCCTTCACTCTGGCGAAGGGAGAAATAATCTCAAGATGGCTGGAGCCGTATCCGCTTCCCAATTCGAGCACGGCGTTGGTATTGCCATAGATATTCCTGGTATAGAACGTAGCGGTGCCGTCATCCCCGACCTGAGCGGAATAGAAATCCGAAGATCTCCCCGGGATGGAAAAGAACACTGTCGATCCCTTGATGAGGGCCTTATCTTCATCGGAAGCATCGCGAACGCGGGTGCGGATGATCTCTCCTTCATACTCGGGGATGCGCACGGACGTAAACGCACTGCCCTTGGTGGCCTTGGACGCGAATGTGGCCGGAGTGGTACCGGAAGGGGAGACGATCCCGTCATCGTGGAATATGGAGACGCTTGCGCTAACGGGTCTGTCTGAGAGATTGGTTACTGTCAACCTGCCTTCTGAAGCGGCTACGCGGAGCGAGCCCGACGAAGGCCTCTCCGGATCCTGAAGCCCAGAATACTCCTCGTCGGAGAGTATTCCGACTCCGGAAGAAGAACGGTCGGTAGTGAAAGGATTGATTATGGACAAGGTTCTGGCATTCTCCAGGAAATCATAACCCTGCTCGTTGAAACACTGGGCGGTATAGGCCACAAGCTGATAGTTGCCCGTCGGTATGGTGTTGTGGAGCCGTATGACCCCGCCTCCGCGGCCTCCTTCCAAAGCGAGTTTGGCTGTCTGGACCGGTCCCTCCAGGGAGATGATCTCCAAATAAACCGTACGGCTGAAACCGGACAGGCGCCCGGTATTCATATCCAGGCAGAACGCGGACAGGAACACCTCGTCACCCGCGACATAAACATCCCTGTCAGTGGAGATATATACCCTCTCGCTGAGGTGCTCCTGCGCCATGCATAGCATCACTGCATTAAACAGCAGCAGAATGACAGAAACTATCTTTTTCATAATCCTTCCATTCAATAGACTGGCCAATCGTCGGGGCGCACGTAAGAAACGTCTTTGCCCTGAGCCTTCCGCTTGCAATCCACGCATCTCGCCTTGGCCCAGTAAGTCTGGGACACATCTCCGGGCACCTCATAGTAAGTGAAGGGGAGGTATCCGCTGAAATAATGCTTGTACCATTCGCCTCTGTTCACGACCTCCGGTTCCTCGTAAGGCTCGGTGTCCTTATAGAACCGCGCATCCATGTGGCGGATGATCAAGTCGTTATGCGCCAGCGCAGCCACACTGATATATCCCATGACCAATTCATCGGGATCCTGGACGCAGCGGATGTTGCCCACGAGTTCGCTGGGATTAGGTGCGAAAAGGTTGCCGTTATACTCGGAATTGGACTTGACCGTGTCCCAATACTTATATGCTTCCGCCGAAAGCGGCTCGAGGTAAACGTCTATGTGATAGACGTACGATATCTTCACATCGTTCCTAGCGATGGGATGGAATTCGAGATCGACGAAACGGTCGTCCGTCTGCTTCTCCGTAGAAAAGATCATGATCTCCGAAGACTCGTCACGGCCAAAGCAAGTGTATGTGCCCGGAGGGGGCATCTTGACAATACTCCCGTCCCCGTTCGTTCCCCACCAGCCGGTATCCGGCGGTTCATACTTCAACTCAGGATTATAGGAGGCATGAAACTCCCATTTCTCCACGTATTTCCACTTGAAGAAACTGCCCCCTTGCGAGTGCATGCTGAGAGCGACATTCAGGCGCGAGCGGTCGAAGTCCAAGTTGTAAGACAGGGAATCGATTACCGGCACAACCGGGGCTTCTCCCCAATCCGACACGTATTCTCTCCTGTCGCGGACACGGACGACGTGAAGGCGGTATTTCCTGTCTGCGGGAGCATTGCGGGTATCGACCTTGTAAACTCCATTCTGTCCGTTGTCCCGGACTCCATCGTATGTACGTCCCGCATCGTCTTCGACCCATACCTCCGCAACAGCGGGATTGGCAGAGTTCTCAGGGTCATCGACAGGAGCGGTATGGGAGAGTGTGACGACAGTGTATTCACCCAACAGGATATCTCCCTCTATGACCAACGCTCCGGATCCGTCCTTGGTATCGGGAGCGAACGGATAGATGCAGGAAACCGCCGACAGCGCGAGAAGCGCCGAGGCAATCAATATGCTTATGTAGGTATTCTTCATCATCCGAATTTAAGGTTAAGTGTAAGGTAAGGTATGGGGGAGGCGAAGACCGACACCATATATCCTTTGACTGAAGTTCCTCCTACAGTGTTGTAATACACGGAATATGGATTCTTCCTGCCCGTTACGTTATATACACCGATAGTGATGGACATATGTGTAAGTTTGCGGAGATAGTGTCCCGGATCGATGTTCAGGGCAGTATCCATCCTGAAATAGTCGGGTATGCGGTAGCCGTTACGTTCCGAGTATGCGAGCCTCATCCCGCCCCCATATCTGTATATGGCTACGGGTATGGTGACCGGCCGTCCGGTGGAATAATCTATGTTGACCGACAGGCTGTAGCGATGCGTGAACTTGTAGTTGCCCACGAGTTTGAAATCGTGAGGCTTGTCATGGGGAGCAGGGTACCACTCACCTCCGTTGATGGTTTCGATCCCCCTGTCTTCCATTTCCCTGAGAAGCGAACGAGAGTAGGTATAAGCAATCCATCCGTTGAGTTTTCCCAAGGTCTTCTTGGCCATAAACTCGACTCCATAGGCCTTGCCGTAGGTCTCGACGAGGTCGTCCGCCAGATTTTCGTTCATGATCAGTACGGCTCCCGACTTGTAGTCGAGACTGCGGGCTATATGTTTGTAATAGGTCTCGAGCGACAGGTCGATGGTATTGTCGCGGACAGTCCAATAGAGACCGGCCGCAGCCTGCCAGCCATCTTGCGGACGCAAGGAGGCGCCGGCCAGATGCCATGCATCCATAGGAGATATGGAGGAGGTGTTCGAGATCAGATGGATGTACTGCCTCATCGAGTTGAATCCGGCCTTGGCGGACAGATTGTCCCTGAAGGAATACTTGACGGAAGCCCTGAATTCGGGAGCCCAGTAGAACTTGGACGGAGAGAGGGCATTGAATGCCGACAGGCGCACTCCAAGGTCGAACGACAATTTATCATTCGGCTTCCAGTTGTCACTGGCATACAGGGCGGACTCGACGGCCCTGTCTCTTGGCAGCGAACTGAAGGCTACCAACGAAGAATCGCTCAGAGGCCCCATCTGGCCGGGATTCAAATCATAATAGATGGTGTTCAGGCCATAGGAGAGAGTATGGTAATCGTCCAGGACGGTCTTGAGACCGCCTTTTAGGAATGCTTGATTCACTCCCGTGGCAAGGGAGTACGCCGAGAACCCGTTGAAGTTGTCCTCCACCACATTGGAATAGCGGTCATATCCTGCCACCACGGTGAGGCCGGTACGCTCCGAGAGAGTGTGGCGCCACTTAAGGGACGCATTCGCATTGGAATAACGGAAAGTGGTGTCGCCGTCGAAGGAGAATCCATCACGCGACCAATAGGCGTATGCCTGGATGGTGTTGCGGGAGTTGACCCTATGGGTAACCGAAGCGTTGAGATCGCTGAACGAAGCGTTGCCGCCGGAGTAGGCGCTGTTCTCGGGAATCAGGTTGAATATCCAGTTGGAATAAGTCGTGCGCCCTCCGATGATGAAAGACGTCTTGTCCTCGACGATGGGGCCTTCAAGGTGGAAGTGGCTGGTAAGGAGTCCCAGGCCGAGCGAACCCTGTACCTTCTTGGCGTTTCCCTCACGACCGCGGACATCCAGAACGGATGAGATGCGTCCGCCGAATTCGGCGGGAATGGAGCTCTTGTACAATTCGATGTCATTGATGACATCCGTGTTGAAGGCCGAGAAAACGCCGAAGAAATGGCTGGGATTGTAGATGGTGCCGTCATTGAAGAGGACGAGGTTCTGGTCTGCCGAACCTCCGCGGACGTTGAAGCCGCTGGAGGCTTCGCCCACACTCTTTACGCCCGGGAGGGTCAGGACGGCTTTCAGCACGTCGGACTCTCCGAAGGCCGAAGGTATCTTGGTGATGGTATTGATACGGACACGCTCTATGCCCATGCGTGCGTCGCGGTGGTTCACCATGCTCTCGGCAGAGACGACGGCTCCCTTAAGCGAGGTGATCTTCTCCTTCATCACCACGTCGAGGCCGCCGTCGCTGTCGACGTGGACGTTGAGACGCAGGTCCTCGAGCGAATAGCCGCTGAAACCCAGGACATTGTCCCCCAGTGGGAGACGTATGCGGAATCCGCCGTCATTGTCGGTCATGGCATAGGTGCCAGACTTGTCGTCGAAGACGGCCACGCCGGCAAGGGGCTCTCCCGAGAGGATATCACGGACCGTACCGTTGACGTATGCACGGTCACCCCTGGCATTCTCCGGCTGTCCGATCTGGTAAACCTTGTTGGCGAAGGTGACCATCTCGTTTCCTGCATTGATGAGTTTGAGAAGCTCGTCGTCGGTCCTTCCCTCCCCAGTGGAGAAGAAACCCGCGGGAAGGCTGGCATAGACAGTCTTGTTACCTATCTTGAAATCTCCGTCGGAAGGGTCGGGAAGAGGGAGCTCCGGCGCGGCAAGGGCCGGAATACCGGTCAGTGGTGAAGGATCCGGCGCGGCGATAGCCACCGCCTTCTTCGAAGAAAGGGCGGCGGTGCCGGGATCACGGCCGGAAGGATGGGTCAGGAAACGCCGTGCCCGTCCCTTGCGGACCGGAGCCACGACGCCGTCACGCTCTACATAGTAACTCTCAGTCGTATCGAAAGAGTCGACAGCATACCCGGGTCCGTTGACAGAACCCGACAAGTCGTCGACAATTTTCTTGTTCACCAGACGGTACAGGGTGAACGGACCTTCATACACCACCTGGAAATAGCCTTCCGGCATATCGTATCCTTTCAAACGGAGATTGACGAAACGATTATCTCCCATTGTGAAATACTCCACGTGGTCGCGGTCCGGCACGACAGCCGGCCTGCCGGGCGAGGGGATCACCACCAGCTCTTTCTCGTAAGCATCGACATTCAGTGTAACTCCATCGTACCACTTGCCGTCGAACATCACGCCTCCAGTCTCGAAATCGGGAGAGAACCAGTAGCACGTGCCTTCGTAGAGCATATTGTATCTCAAGGCATGACGGGACCTGTAAAGCAAAGAATTGTCGGATGCCGCGCTTTGATAAGTCCCGGACTCGACATAGTCCTGGGCTGTCGCAGACGCGCACGTCAATGCCAGCAACAACAGGGAGAATAGGCAGTATATAATAGTCCGTTTCATATTGTCCGTAAGCGATACCCGTCCTCTATAACGGTACGATCGTCGTATTACTGCATGCAGTGGCCCAAAAAACACACCGGATCAGTGTTTACAAATATAATTATTTATTTAACAATCTATTGATATGTCGGAAAATTTGTCTACCTTTGCCCCACTTTTGCCCGAAGTGCGAAAGTGAATGACATATTTTTACAAACACCAAAATTTTTTGCACAATGGCTGAATATCTGATGCCTGAGAAGAAGCAAGAGATTTTCGCGAAGTACGGGAAGTCCAATAAGGACACCGGCTCTCCGGAGAGTCAGGTTGCTTTATTTTCCTACCGTATCGCTCACCTTACCGAGCATGTGAAGAAGAACAAGAAAGACGTCGTTACGCGTCGCGCCCTTCTCCGTCTCGTCGGTAAGAGACGTCAGATCCTGGACTACCTCCAGAAGATCGACATCGAGAGATACAGAAGCATTATCAAGGAGCTCGGTCTCCGTCGATAAAACGCATAGGAAAACCAAAGGGGAAGGATTCCACGTTGAATCCTCCCCCTTTAATTTTGAAAATCACGGGATGCGGACGGTCCGTATCCCTGCAGTAATAAAGACGTAAAGAAAACAGTAATGAACGTTATCACGAAAAAGATCGAGCTCGCGGACGGCCGCGTGATCGAGATCGAGACCGGAAAACTCGCCAAGCAGGCGGACGGTTCGGCTGTCGTGAAGATGGGAGGCACCATGATCCTCGCCACCGTCTGCGCAGCCAAGGAAGTCAAGGAGGGCACCGATTTCATGCCCCTCACGGTGGATTACCGTGAGAAGTATTTCGCCGCGGGAAGGTATCCCGGCGGTTTCATGAAGCGGGAAAGCAAGCCCTCGGACTACGAGATCCTCATTGCGCGTCTCGTCGACCGCCCCATCAGGCCTCTGTGGCCGGACGATTTCCATCTCGAGGTTTTCGTCTATCTCAGCCTCATCTCCGCTGACAAGGACACCCAGCCCGACGCACTTGCCGGTCTGGCAGCCTCCGCCGCTCTCGCAACTTCCGACCTGCCGTTCGGCGGCCCCGTCTCGGAAGTCCGCGTCGCACGCATCAACGGCGAGTTCGTCATCAACCCCAGCTTCTCGCAGATGGCCGACAGCGACCTCGAACTGATGGTCGCCGCCACCGAGGAGAACATCATGATGGTCGAGGGCGAGATGAACGAGGTCAGCGAGCACGACATGCTCGAGGCCATCAAGTTCGCCCACGAGGAGATCAAGCGCCACTGCCGCGTGCAGAAGGAGCTCATCGCCGAGCTCGGCAAGGAGGTCAAGCGCGACTATCCCCACG
>CAMJHW010000066.1 GCA_946405645.1 uncultured Bacteroidales bacterium | reverse complement strand
CCAGCTCGTCGTCCCGAAGAAGGCCGTCGTCATCCGCGACAACCTCGAGGTCCTCTTCCGGTACAACAACGGCAAGTCCGATTGGGTCTATGTCAACACGCTGAAGGCCAACAGCGAGAGCTTCGCCATCCAGGCCAACGCAGACCGCGGGGCCGAGCTCCATGAGGGCGACCTCATCATCGTCTCCGGCAACCTCAATCTCGCCGACGGCTCCAAGGTCGTCCTCAAAGGGGAATAGACGCCATGCTGGACAGGCTCCTTGACAGACGCGTCTCCGTGTCGATGGTGCTGCTGGTGTTCGTCGTGCTGGGCGTCATCGGCATCAGGCGACTGCCCGTGTCGCTCATCCCAGACGTGGACATCCCGTACGTGACCGTCCAGGTCACCGCCCCAGACATGTCCGCGCGCGAGATGGACGACGCCGTGGTCAAGCCCCTGAGGCAGAGCCTCGTGCAGATAGGCCACCTGAAGGACATCCGCTCCGAGGCCATGGACGGCAGCGCGACGATGACCCTGACCTTCGAGGAAGGCGGGGACATCGACTATTTCTACATCGAGGTCAACGAGAAGATAGACCGCGCGATGGGATCGCTGCCCCGCATCGAGCGCCCGAAGGTGTTCAAGGCCAGCGCGACCGACATCCCGGCTTTTTACATCAACATGACCCTCAAGGACGGCGGCGGGGACTTCCTGCAGATGAGCGAGTTCGCCGAGGACGTCATCTCCAAGCGCATCGAGCAGCTCCCGGAGGTGGCGATGGTGGACATCAGCGGCACTGCGGACCGCGAGATCCTCATCGTGCCCGACCAGGAGGCCCTGGCGCGGCTCGGCATCAGCATGGGCCAGTTCGAGAACAGCATCAATTCCGCCAACGTCGTGCTCTCCAACCTCACCATACGCGACGGGGAGTACCATTACAACGTCAAGTTCCGCTCCTTCGCGGCCTCACGCGAGGATATTGCGAACGTCTGGTTCACGGCCGGAGGCAGGCAGTTGCAGATCAAGGACGTCGCGGAAGTGCTCGAGCACGAGGCGCCCCGCACGGGACTGGCCCGCTCGGACGGCTCGCAGGCCGTCGTGCTGGCCGTCATCAAACAGAGCGAGGCGCGCATGTCCGAGCTGCGGAAAGGCATAGACGAACAGCTAGGACAGTTCGCGGAGGACTACCCGCAGGTGACATTCACGATGACCCGCGACCAGACCGAGCTGCTGGACTACTCCATACGCAACCTCCTGCTGAACATCATCCTGGCCGTGGCGCTGGTGTGCGTGGTCATCTTCCTGTTCATGAAGGACTTCCGTTCGCCGCTGCTGGTCGCAATGACCATCCCCGTGTCGCTGGTCATATCGGTGTTCGTGTTCTACCTTATCGGCCTGTCGATCAACATCATATCGCTCTCGGGACTATTGCTCGGAGTGGGTATGATGGTGGACAATACCATAGTCCTGACGGACAATATCACCGCGCGCTGGCAGAAGGGCGAAGCCCTGCGCAGCGCGGTGGTGGAGGGCACCCGCGAGGTGCGGGGCGCCATGCTCAGTTCCGTGCTCACGACCTGCGCGGTGTTCATCCCGCTGGTGTTCCTCAACGGCCTCGCTGGTGAACTGTTCTATGACCAGGCCATGGCCGTGACCACTGTGCTGCTCGTATCGTACGTCATCACCGTGGTAGTGATGCCGGTTTATTACTGGGCCCTTTACAGGAAGATGCCGGAGTTCAAGCCGCATCCCGCGCTGGATAAGATACGCTTCAACAGAGGCATGCGCTGGTATGACCGCACCGTCAACTGGGCGCTGTCGCACAAATGGCTGGCCTGGGCGTTGCCGCTGGTTTGCCTTGCCGCCATCGCCGTCTGCGGAGTGGGGATGTCCAAGGAGAAACTCCCTCCGATCACCTATACCGACGCCATCCTCAGGGCTGACTGGAACGAGCCTGTCACACTGGAGCGCAACCGCGAACGGATCCAGGAGTTGGAATCGTTGCTCGAAGGCCGCCTGGAGCAGTCCACGGCCATGGTGGGCGTCCAGCAGTTTGTGCTAAGCCACTCCGGCGACCAGTCTATGGGACAGGCTTCGCTCTACTTCAAATGCAAGAATGCCAGGGAGTTGGAGAGGGCGAAGAAGGACCTTGCGGCCTTCGTCGCGCAGCGCTACCCACAGGCCATCGCATCGTTCTCGACCTCCGGCAATATCTTCGACATGGTGTTCGCGGAGCGTGAGCCGCAACTGCTCGCCAGGTTGAGGCCGACGGGCGGCGAGGGACTCACGGTCCCGGCGCTCCGCGCCTTCCTCTGCCGCCTCCGGGAGGCCCTGCCGGGCGTGGCCGTCGACGAGCCGCCGCTCAAGGAGGACGTGCTTTACATCTCCGACCCGGAGAGGATGAGCCTCTACGGGGTGACGGTGTCGGACCTCGTGTCCGTGCTGCGCAACTCCCTGAACGGCAATACCTTGTTCGAGATAGTCCAGGGCTCCCGCTCCGTCCCCGTGGTGCTGGGCACCGACGTGAAGGAGATGGAGGAGATACTCGGGACGGCTACCGTGACGGTACGGTCCGGTGAGGAGAACTTCGACCTTCCGGTCAGCGCCCTCATGCGCCAGACCTTCGAGCAGGACTTCAAGACGCTGGTCTCCGGCGGCGACGGCAACTTCTATCCGCTGGAGTTGGACATCCCCGCGAAGCAGGTGCCGTCCGTGATGGGCACCGTCCGGCGGGTGGCCCGCGACGACGGCCATTTCGACGCGGCCTTCACGGGAGCATGGTTCTCCAACCGCGAGATGGTCCGGCAGATGATACTCGTGCTGCTGGTGGCCCTTGCCCTGCTCTTCCTCATCCTCGCCTCGCAGTTCGAGTCGCTCATACAGCCGTTCATCATTCTGTCAGAGATAGTTATCGACATCGCTTTCTCGCTGCTGGGTCTGTGGGCCCTGGGGGTGAGCATCAACATCATGTCGCTCATAGGCCTCATCGTCATCACGGGCATAGTCATCAACGACTCCATCCTCAAGATCGACACCATCAACCGGCTGGTGAAGCCGGGCTACGGGGTCGAGGAAGCCGTACATGAGGCCGGCCACAGGCGTCTCAAGGCCATCATTATGACCTCGATCACCACCATCCTCGCCGTGGCGCCGTTCCTGGGCCGCGGCAACATGGGCGCCGACCTCCAGTACCCGATGGCGCTGGTCATCATCTTCGGAATGACGGTCGGTACGTTCGTCAGCCTCTTCTACGTCCCCGCCGTGTACTCGGCCATTTACAGGCGCAGGCGCTGATGGCCGGGGGGAAGGGCATATCGTCGTTCTCGGTCGTGCTGCTGATGGCGGTGGCGGCCGTGGTCGGCGTAGCCTGCTTCTCCATGCTGAAGGTCCAGTACACCCCTTCCCCGACGGAAAAGAACCTCACGGTGGATTACAGCTATCCCGGGGCTTCGGCGCGCATCGTCGAGGCCGAGGTGACCTCGAAGCTCGAGGGCGTCCTCTCGGGTATAAGGGCCTGTACGGGCATCAGTTCCGTCTCGCAGGACGGCGGAGGGTACATCACGCTCAAGGTGGGCAAGCGGAGCGACATGGACGCCGTGCGCTTCGAGGTGGCGTCGCAGATACGCAACATCTATTCACGCCTGCCGGAGGGTTGCTCCTACCCCTCCATCTCGCTGAACGCGCAGGGACAGGAGTCGCAGACGGCCATAGCCTACAGCATCCGCAGCCCCCTGCCCTCGCTGGAGATCGCCAAGTACGTCGAGGAGCATCTGCTTCATCCCCTGTCGGTTATCGAGGGGGTATCCTCGGTGGACTTCTACGGGCAGACGCCGTTCGAGTGGGTGGTGACCTTCGATGCGGACAAGGCCGCCGCCGCGGGCATCACCGCCCCTGACATCAGCCGCGCCTTCACGTCGTATTATTCCGAGCAGCTGGTGGGGCTTGCCCACAGCGGCGGGAACACCTTCGCCGTGAAGCTCCGCAGCGACACGGCGGCGGACATGGCCGGCATTCCGGTGGAGAACGTGGACGGGCGTATCGTGCGCCTGGGCGACCTGGCCGACTTCCGCTACCAGGAGGCCCTGCCGAACTCCTACTACCGCATCAACGGACTCAACGTCCTGAACCTCACCATCGAGGCGTCCCCGGACGCCAATCTCATAGGGGTCGTGCAGGACGTCAAGGACTGCCTGGCCTCGATGCAGGACGTGATTCCGGAGGAGATAGGCATCTCGGTGAGCTACGACTATTCGGAGTATATCTCCGACGAACTGGACAAGATTTATTTCCGTACGGGCCTGTGCCTGCTCATCCTGCTGCTCTTCGCCTTCGCTGCGGCGCGGTCGTGGAGGTACATGGTCGTGATAGGCATCACGCTGGCTGTCAACCTGTTGATATCTATGGCGTGCTACTTCTTCATGGGCCTGCACATCCACATCTACACTCTCGCCGGCGTGACGGTGTCACTGGGCATCATCATCGACAACAGCATCGTGATGATAGACCATTACTCGCGGACCGGGACGCGGAGCGTGTTCCCGGCGCTGCTCAGCGCCGTGCTCACGACCGTCGCCGCGCTGCTGGTAATCTTGCTGCTGCCGGAGAGCGAAAAGGCCAACCTCACGGACTTCGCCTTCGTCATCATCATCAACCTTGCGGTGTCGCTGCTGGTGTCGTACCTGTTCGTGCCGGCGCTGCTGGACTTTTTCCCGATCCGCTTCGCGTCAGGGAAAGTCCGCTCGCGCCGCCTGCGCCGCACCGTCCGCTGGAACCGCCGCTACGAGCGCTATATCAACTGGGGCGTGCGGCACAAGTGGGTGTACGTCGTCGCCTTCATCGTGATGTTCGGCATCCCGACCTGCCTGCTGCCGACGAAGTTCGGCGACGAGGCCCGCGCTCCGCTGAAAGGCTGGCAGAAGACCGTGAACAAGATACTTGCATGGCGGCCGTATGCCGACAACAAGCCCACGGTGGACAAGATCCTCAGCTCGACCTTCGGGCTGTTCAACAAGGCCATGTCGCACTCTGACTTCTACCGCGAGCCTGCCCGCCAACGGCTGAACATCAGTGCCGGTATGCTCGAGGGTTGCACTGTCCACCAACTTAACGAAGTGATGCGGAGTATGGAAAACTATCTCGCTGGAATAGAGGAGATTGAGATATTTGAGACTCGCGTCACGTCCTACAACAACGGTAATATCTCCGTGCTATTCAAACCTGAATATGAAGGCACTTGGCTGCCTTCGAAGATCAAGGGAGACGTCATCTCAATGGCGGCAAATTTCGGCGGCGCTAACTGGAGCGTCAGCGGTATAGACGAGAATTACTTCAACAACAACATCGTCACCGACAGCAAGTCAAACTCGATATTGCTGACGGGCTACAACTACGATGACTTAATCGGTTACGGGGAGAAACTGATCGATCATTTGAGCGGGAACCGCCGCGTCTCTAATCCGGATATCTACGGCACCGGCTGGCGCTCCAGCCCAAAGACGGAGTTCAATCTGCGCTATGACTTCGAGGCGCTGGAGCGCTACGGGATCAGCCCGTACGAGTACTACTCCACGCTGCAGTCGCCGCTCTACGGGACCGTGATGATGCGCCTGCCGCACGAGGGGGACTACGTCAACGTGCGTCTGGAGTCTTCAGCCAAGGACGAATTTGACGCCTGGCACATTGACAACCAGGCCGTCGCGATCGGCGACACGCGCATGAAACTCTCCGAGGTCGGCAGTATCTCCAAGGACCGCACCGGCCTCCCAATCGAGAAGGAGAACCAGTCCTATGCCGTAACAGTCCGCTTCAACTTCATAGGTTCTTACCTATTGGCAAACAGAGCGGTTGAAGAGGCGGTGGACTATATGAACTACCAGGTCCTGCCCATCGGCTTCAAGGCCGAAAGCAGCTCCGGCGGATGGTTCTATTCCAACAAGGAGAAGTATGCTGGGCTTATCCTGCTGGTCATTACGCTGATCTTTGTCATCTGCGCCGTCCACTTCAACTCCATGCGACTCCCGCTGGCCATCATATTCATGATTCCGATCTCCTTCATCGGACTGTTCCTAGCCTTCGGCATCGGCGACTTCACCTTTGACAAGGGCGGTTTTGCCGCCTTCATCATGCTCAGTGGCATCACCGTAAACGCCGGCATATACCTCGTTTTCGAGTACCTGCAGACATGTCATTCTGAGCGCAACGAAGGATCCATCCGCACTTATGTCCGAGCCTTTAACCACAAGATCGTCCCCATCTCCCTGACCATCCTCTCGACCATTCTCGGCCTCGTTCCCTTCCTCTTCGACGGCCCCAAGGAGGTCTTTTGGTTCGCATTCGCTATCGGCACCATCGCAGGAATGATCCTCTCCATTATCGCCCTGACTGTTTTTCTTCCTGTTCTCTGGATAAGACAATAGCATTACATCTTGTCCATATAATCATCTTATTTCTTTCAGGATTAAATTGGAGGATTCGCTATAATTAACCCCCTGTGCTAAAGTCATCTTTCATCGGTCTTTCCAAGGTGTGCAACTAACGTTTTTTAACATCAATATTGTTGAAATCTTTATTTGTTGGAATGCTGTTTTTGTCATACCTTTGCTTTCGAAACTAATTGCCTTTTTTCTCTGGAAAATCGGTAGCAGAACATCTGGGTATCGCGGGAAGACAGTTCGAAGTTCATACGATTTGTCGGGTCCCAAACGATAAACAGACTACAGAGCGAGTTGGTCTACTCGCGTAGGGGTGGACTCGTTTCGAGGACAAACCTATCTCCACCACCAAAACCGTGTGCTGTTGAACGACCTGATGATTCGGGTTGCGTAGCGTAGAGGGCACGACCACTCCTTAAATAGTTGGTCGCAGCTGAATCGGAACTGTAAGAGACGTAGGATCTTAGACAGTATTTGTAAAATGTCCAAAACTAGAGACACGAACAAGTATGAGTGCTATGACGGAAACAAACTTGTCTACGTTGGCATTACCAATGATATGGCTAGAAGGGAAGCTGAGCATCGTGCTGATGGAATGAACTTCTCAACCATGAGAAAAGTGGGCAGGATTACCACCCAAGAAGCCGCATCAGACTGGGAATCCAAAAGGATTCAAACATACCAGGGAAATCATGGCGGTAGCACTCCCAAGTACAACAAGAACGAGAGTGGCAAATAGTGCCTATTGTTCATTGTCGTAGACTTCTGCGCGAAAGCGTTTTGCTCTATCGACCCTCGGAAAACATTCCGAGGGTTTTCATGTTGCCACATTTGTAATTCATCTCATTACCTCTAACTCCTCTCATCTCGCCAAAATGTCGCCAAAAACAAAAGAAAATCGGCCTCAGAGCATCTCTGAAGCCGATTTTGGTGCGGTAGGTGAGAGTCGAACTCACACACCCCAACGGGCACTACCCCCT
>CAMJHW010000065.1 GCA_946405645.1 uncultured Bacteroidales bacterium | reverse complement strand
CGTAGATGGCGGCGGAGGCGGCGTCCTTCAGGATCTCCATGGACTCGATCATTTCAGGATCGAGGTACTGGATGTTATCGACCTTCAGACCGTCGACGATGAGGAGGGGTCCGATGTTGCCGGAGTTCGAGGAGTAACCGCGGACGCGGATCGACGAACCAGCACCAGGAGCACCGGAAGAGGTGAGGATCTGGATACCGGCGGCCTTACCCATGAGGGCGGCTGCAGCATCAGAAGTGGAACGGTTGGTGAAATCGGCCTCGCTGACGGAAGCAACGGAACCGGTGAGGTCGCTCTTGCGCTGCACACCGTAACCGATGACGACGGTCTCCTCAAGGAACTCGGTGTCCTCTTCGAGGATGAAGCTGAACACAGTCTGATTGCCTACGGCAACAGTCTGGGTGGCATAGCCGATACAGGAAACGGCAATGTTGGCACCAGCCGGAACGGAGAGGGTGAACGCACCGTCGGCGTTGGTGACAGCTCCGATGGAGTTGTTGCCAACCACCATGACGGTAGCGCCGATAATGGGAACACCGGCTCCGTCAACGACTGTACCAGAAATCGACCGGTTCTGGGCGAAAGCGAGGCTTCCGGACACCAAAACCATAGCAAGGGCTGCGCAAGCTGCCTTTGCCAGTTTCAAGATTGTTTGTTTCATGGTTGTGGTTAATGGTATTAATAATAAAAAGGTGTCTTCACACCGTCCGAAACACAGTTTCAGGACGTCAAAACTTATGTAAATTACGCCTTTTTGGGAAGATAATCCAACACTCCTTTACATACGGGGAACCATTTGTCACAAAACAGGATAGAGAAAAACAAAACGGGATATTTTCGTAAACAAATGAGAAGTAGAAGGCATAATTAAAACCGGGAGAAAAGCACCTTGAAAGATGCGTTAAAAGAAAAAACTCATTTTTAAAAAGTACAGTGCGCTGGAATGGCACAAGCTTTAGGTATATTTGCAGCATGAAGGCTTTCTTGAGACAGGTGGCGGAGCACTGGTATTCCGCAGGAGATATCCGGAAGATGTGTTTCATTTTCCCTAACAAGCGCTCGCTTGCGTTTTTCCGCAGATATCTGGCGGAGACGGTGGCAGCAGAGGGCGGCAGGCCGGCGGAGGCCCCGGCCATGACCACGGTCAAGGACTTCTTCCTTGACGCCACCGGGGCCTCCCTCGCCGGCCGCGTGAGTCTTCTGCTCGACCTGTATGACTGTTACGCAAAGCTCTTCCCTTCCCACGAGCCCCTCGACGATTTCATCTTCTGGGGAGATGTCCTGATTTCGGATTTCGACGACGTGGACAAGTTCCTTGTGGATTCGGAGCAGCTTTTCACCAACATATCCGATCTTAAGGACATAAGGGACGGCTTTTCCTACCTCACGGACACCCAACGCGCGGCGTTGGAACGTTTCGTCGGGCATTTCCAGCGCGATGGCCGCCAAGGGAAGCAGGATCCGGTCAAAGCCGGCTTCCTGCAGATATGGAACATCCTGCTCCCGCTCTATCGCTCTTTCCGAGAGACGTTGTGCGCCAAAGGCGAGGCTTATGAAGGGCAGGTCTACCGCTCCCTTGCGGAGAGGCTTAAGACCGAGTCGGCTGCGGATATCCTCTCCGGCTGTTTCCCCGATACCGATCATTTCATTTTCGTAGGGCTCAACGCCCTGAACGAATGCGAGCGCCGCGTGATGCGCAGGATGCGCGACGCCGGCCTGGCCAGTTTCTGCTGGGACTGGTCCGAAGGATGGATCAGCGACCCGCAGAACAAGTCTTCCGTATTCATGAAGGACAATCTCGTCGAATTCCCGCAGGCCTTTCCTCTGGAGGACATAAGGAGCCACGTTCCGAATATAGACGTGCTGGCCGTTCCTTCTTCAGTAGGGCAGGCCATGCAGCTGCCGGCCATCCTTGGAGGACTGGCCGCGCGAAGCCACGGCGGCGACCTGTCCCTGACAGGCATCGATACCGCCGTGGTGCTCCCCGACGAGAGCCTGCTGCTCCCCGTCCTGAACGGCATCCCCGCGGAGATCAAGGACATCAATGTCACGATGGGGTACCCGATGTCCTCGAGCGAGTTCCATTCGTTCCTTATGGAAGCCGCTTCCCTGCAGATGCACTTGCGGGAGAGAGACGGCCGATGGTATTTCTACCACCGGCAGGTCCATGCGATCTTCTCCAACAGTGTATTCAAGTCCGTACTCTCAGAAGAAGGAAGGATTCTGGTAAAACGCATCAAGTCCGAGTCACAGTATTACATTCCACGGGAATCCTTCGCGGGCGATCCCGTGATGGAATACATCTTCCAGCCGGTAGTTAAAAATCCCAAGTTGGCCGACGCCTCCGCCATCCACGCCTTCAGTTCATATCTTGCCGCACTGATCCGGACAGTCGCTCCCCTTCTCAGGGAAATACCCGATATGGCCGTCGAGCTTGATTTCGCACGCGAGTGCTATCTCGCGGTCAACAAGCTCTCGGACCTGGACATTCCCGTACAGCCTGCCACATTCGTCCGTCTTCTCTCCATGGTCCTCGCCCCGGTCTCGGTACCTTTTACGGGAGAGCCGCTAAATGGCCTGCAGGTCATGGGGCCGCTCGAGACGCGAGCGCTGGATTTCCGCAATCTTGTCATATTGTCCGCCGGGGAAGGAGTCTTTCCCCGGAAGTCCGCATCCACCTCTTTCATCCCTCCGGAGCTCCGTAAAGGATTCGGCCTGCCTACATACGAATACCAGGATGCAGTTTGGGCTTACTATTTCTACAGGATGATCGGCAGGGCCGACAACGTCTGGATGGTCTATGACTCCCATACCGAAGGACTCAGGACCGGAGAGGAGAGCAGATACATCAAGCAGCTGGAACTCCACTTCAAGGCGAACATTGTCCGGCATGTCTCCAAGCCCGTCGTCGCCGTAGGCGCCGATTCCGGCCCCATCCCCAAGACCGCCGCGGACATTGAAGCCGTACGGAACGCTTACTTGTCAGCGTCTTCGCTGCAGAATTATCTCTTCTGCCCGGCCAAATTCTATTTCTATACCGTCAAGCGGCTCAAGCCCGAGGAAGAAGTGGCAGAGTCACTCGACGCGGGCATGATAGGCAACGTCTTCCACAATACGATGTGCGCCTTGTACACCGGCCCGTTCGCAATGGACCCGGACTTCCCTATGGACCGCCATTCGATCAAGGAGAACGCCCCGCGCGCCCTTCGCCGCATCACGCGGGACTACATCCGTTCATGGATGGACCGCACCGATGCGGTACGCGCGCGCATCCGCTCGCTGATCAAGACCGAGCTTTACACCTTCGAAATCAGCGGACGCAATCTCGTGTTCGAGGATGTCGTCTTCCAGTATGTCATGAAAGTGCTGTCGCGAGACCTGGAGTGCATGGAAGACTACGGTACGGACTCGTTCGAAGTCCTGGGACTCGAGCAGGAACGTCGTCTGGATTACGACGGGTTCCACTTCAAGGGATATATCGACAGGATGGACAGCTTCCGCCCGGGAGAGATCAGGATAGTAGACTACAAGACCGGAAAGGTAGAGGACAAGGATGTGGAGATCTTCGACTCTAATGCCGAGGATGCGGTATCTTCCATCTTCGGGCCTGACAATTCCAAACGCCGGAAGATCCCGTTCCAGATATTCCTTTACGACTTGTTCGTGGAGAATGACACCGAAGAGGGCGGAATCATATCCAATTCAGTCTATGCCCCTGCGAGGCTGTTCGTTTCAAAAGTTCAGAGCATTCCCTCCAGCCAGACGTTCACCTCCATGATGAAGGAGCACCTGTCGGGACTGCTAAAGGAAATCGCGGATCCGGATGTTCCCTTCTCCCGTACCGGAGATACTGACACCTGTTCTTATTGTGACTTCAAAATGATTTGCGGACGATGATCAAGATACTCAACGCCTCTGCCGGTTCGGGCAAGACCCACCACCTCGCCAAGGAGTACATATCATTGCTTCTCGGGAGTGCGGATCGATACGCCTACCGCCACATCCTTGCCGTCACGTTTACGAACAAGGCCACGGCCGAGATGAAGTCCCGAATACTCAAGGAGCTCAACTGCCTGGCGACGGACCCTGCGGCTTCCCCATATTTCGACGACCTGATTCCGGATCCCTGTAAGGATGCAGATGTTTTGAAAACCCGTTCAGGGCGCATCCTTGTCGATATCCTTCATGATTATGGCGCCTTCTATGTCAGCACCATCGACAAGTTCTTCCAGATGACGCTCAAGGCTTTCTCGCGAGAAATCGGACAGTTCGCCTCGTATCAGGTGGAGCTGGACCGCAATTCCTTGATACATGAATCCATAGACCGCATCCTTGATTCCCTTACCGAGGACTCCACCGAGCTGATAGGCCGGCTGAACGAAAGGGTGATGGAGCAGCTGCGCCAAGGCAGGAAAGTCAATCTCGAACAGGGTCTGTACGACATAGCGGAAAAGTTGAAAAGCGAGGAGAGGCGCGAGCTCTCCGAGTCGCTCGACATCGACCCGCTGACGGCCTTTTCAGAGGAGAGACTTACGGCCATGCGTTCCGAATGCGACCGGGTCATCGACGCTTTCCCGAAGCAGCTGAACTCAGCGGCACAAGCCGTCGTCGATGTCATGGAGCAGGCAGGGGTGGATCTTTCCGAGACCAAGGGAGGATTCCTCAAAAAAGTCAGAGACTACCTCGCCGTCGAGCCCGGAAAGCCGGTGGCTAGTGTGTCCGAAACATTCCTGCGCAATTCCGCCGACCCGTCATCCTGGTTTGCAAAAGCCAAGGCGCCGCAGTATCTGCCACACGTACAGGGCTCGCTGGACACCCCCTTGGAAGAGTTCTGCGCACTTTTCGATTCACCGCTCAAGGCCTACAACACCGCTGTCCGCGTCAGGGAACAGACCTTCGATCTCAGGATTGCCGGTGATTTCTACCATGAGTTCCAGTCCCTGCTGAAGGAAAAGAACGTGCTCGGTCTGGACGACTCCAATACCCTCCTCCGGGACATCATCGACGGCAGTGACGCTCCGTTCGTATATGAGAAGATGGGAGTACGCTTCGAAAGCTTCCTCCTGGACGAATTCCAGGACACATCCACCATCCAATGGCAGAATTTCCTCCCGCTCCTTCGTGAAAGCGATGCCTCCGGACGCGGAAACCTCGTGGTGGGAGACGTCAAGCAGAGCATCTACCGCTGGAGGGGCTCCGACTGGAACCTCCTGGCCAAACGGCTTCCCGAGCAGTTCCCCTCCGCGAAAAAGCAGGACCTGGACTCCAACTGGCGCAGCTGCGGAAATATCGTTCGTTTCAACAACGCTTTCTTCACTTATGCAGCAGCGGCCGTCGGAGTCTCGGACATCTATTCCGACGTTGAGCAGAAAATCAAGTCGAAAGAGCGGCAGGACGGATATGTCAGGCTGACCTTCTGTTCCGGAGAAGAACAGGACGCAACCGTACTGAATAGTATCCTGGAGGTGCGGGCGGCCGGTGCCCGTTACGGAGATATCGCCGTCCTTGTCCGCAACAACGCCGAGGGAGCACGGGTCGCCGCCTTCCTGATGAATAAGGACATCCCCGTCGTCAGCGACGATTCCCTCAAGCTGAAATCGTCGGTGACAGTCCGTCGCCTCGTTTCCCTCCTCAACTGCGTAGAGAACCCGGGAGACACGGTCAACAGCTATCTTGCATCTTCCCTGGACATCAAGTTCCCGGAATGCTATCATTCCCTGGTGGACCTTTGCGAGGGTTTGCTGAGAGAAATGTATGCAAAAGACCCCTCGGGTTTCAATGGCGAATCCCTGTACATCCAGTCTTTCCTGGATTATCTCCAGGACTGGTGTTCCAAAGGGAACAACAACCTCCAGCGCTTCCTCAAGGAATGGGCCGATGACAGGAACGACCCTTGCTTAAGCTCACCCGCAGCCGAAGACTCCGTCAGGATAATGACCATCCATAAATCAAAAGGCCTCGAATTCCCCCACGTCATCTTCCCGTACGCGGAAAAGGTCGAGTTCTATAAGGATGGCTGGCACTGGTGCAAGCCCGAAGGGGTTGAAGACACCCTTCCCGCCACATCCGGATCCATCTTCCCGGTCAGGCTGTCCAGCAAGGTGTCGTCCACCGCTTTTTCGGACGATTATGAAAGGGAACGCTCACTCCAGCTGGTGGACAATATCAATACTTTTTATGTCGCGCTCACGCGCGCGGAGAAATCCTTGCACGTCATCTCCAGCAAATCGAACGGCAAGAACGATGCAAAGGATTTTTCCAAAGTGCTCAGGATGTTCGCCGGCACTTCACCGTTGATGCAGGGAGTCCTTGTCACCGAAGGAGACGCCGAAGTGTTCGAGTACGGTACTCCCTATGACTTCAAGCGGATGAGCCGCAAGGCTCCGGAGGGCGGGATGGATTTCCCGGCGGAGTTCCGCTCGTATCCCTTGGGAGACCGCCTGCGCCTGAGTACCGACGCATCAGACTTCTTTGCTCCGGACGGCTCCGTTGGCACGCAAGCCTCCAAGCGTTTGGGGGGCATAGTCCTTCACGACATACTGTCCGATGTCCGGGCTCCTAAGGATCTTCGCCGCGCCGTGGACGCCGCAGTGCGCGACGGACGCCTCACGGCGGAGGAAGGCGAGGCGGATTTCGCGCTGCTTCAGCAGCGCATCGCATCCGCCTCCGCGCGCGGCTGGTTCCCGGAGGACGGCCTCGGCGTTTACAACGAGCACACCGTCTTCGACGCTGACGGCAGCGAATACAGGCCGGACCGCGTCGTCACACTACCGGACCGGACCATCATCATCGACTACAAGACCGGAGAGCATTCCGACTCATACAAGTATCAGGTTCGCCGTTACATGCGGCTTTACAGGCAGATGGGATACCCCTCCGTCACCGGCCATGTCTGGTATTTACACGATGACCATGTAGATAATATTTGATCATTTGTTCTCTCACTTAACCATCCTGGTAACAATTCTTTCGCTTTCGTTACGAATTTGCCGCATTTTGACTGTTTACCAATTTCGGCATTGACCGTAACAGTTCAGATGTTTTCCTTTGTATCGAAGCCAGACGGAACAGTACGCGATTTCTGCCGTCCAGTTCCGGTTGACTTCAAAAGAACGCTGATTTAAGACAGATCGCTAATGGTTAAAGGCGATTAAAAGAGTTTAGTTATCAGGGTGGGGAAAGTCGTGAGATTTTCCCCATTTCTTTTTTACGCTGAAATAGATTATAAATTTATTTCAATTCAATCATCTTTTTTTGGAAAGATTTTTTATTTTTGTACATAAAACAGGGCATTACTATACCTCATATTAACACTTAACTAAAAGATCGTATGAAGAAACTACTTCATCAGCGGCTTCTGTCGCTCTTCTTTGGTATGCTGCTCTGCATACCGGTAGTTTTCGGTCAAAATCAAGTCTCCGTAAAAGGAAAGAT
>CAMJHW010000064.1 GCA_946405645.1 uncultured Bacteroidales bacterium | reverse complement strand
GCAAGACCAATCTCCGCTACGACGACACCAATCCCACCAAGGAGGACACCGAGTATGTCGACGCTATCAAGGAGGACATCAAATGGCTCGGATTCCAGTGGGCGAAGGAATGCTACGCCTCGGACTACTTCGACCAGCTCTACGAATGGGCCGAGCAGATGATCATGCGCGGTCAGGCCTATGTCGATGACCAGACCCTCGAAGAGATGCGCGAGAACCGCGGCACCGTGGACCAGCCTGGCAAGGACAGTCCCTGGCGTGACCGCTCCGTAGAGGAGAACCTCCGCCTGTTCCGGGAGATGAAAGCCGGCAAGTATGCCGACGGAGAGAAGGTGCTCCGTGCCAAGATAGACATGGCCCACCCGAACATGATGTTCCGCGACCCCATCCTCTACCGCATCAAGCACGCCCATCATCACCGTACCGGCGACAAGTGGTGCATCTACCCCATGTACGACTTCACCCACGGCCAGTGCGACTCCATCGAGCACATCACTCACTCTATATGCACCCTCGAGTTCGATGTCCACCGTCCGCTCTATGACTGGTTCATCGAAACCCTCGGAATCTATCCCAGCCATCAGTACGAGTTCGCCCGCCTGAACCTTACATATACGCTCATGAGCAAGCGTAAGCTGCTCGAGCTCGTCCAGAAAGGCCTGGTGGCCGGTTGGGACGACCCCCGCATGCCCACGCTCTGCGGCGTGCGCCGCCGCGGATATACCCCCGAGGCCCTCAAGATGTTCTGCGACAAGATCGGAGTGAGCAAGCGCGACCAGCTGATGGACATCCAACTGTTGGAGTGGTGCGTCCGCCAGGACCTCAATGCCCGTTCGAACCGCTATATGGTCGTCTCCGACGATCCCATAAAGGTCACTCTCACCAACTGGGAGCCCGGCAAGGTAGAGTGGTTCGACTGTCCGCTTAATCCTGCCGAGCCGGAGGGCGCCACCCGCAAGGTCCCTTTCACCGGCGAGCTGTTGATCGATCGCGCGGACTTCATGGAGGATGCTCCCAAGAAATACTTCAGACTTAAGCCGGACGGCGAGGTCCGCTTGAAATATACCTATATCATCAAGTGCCACGAAGTGGTGAAGGACGCCGACGGCAAGGTCGTCGAGCTCAAGTGCACCTACGACCCGGCCACCCGCCCGGGAGGAGGCGAATGGCGTTCCGTCAAGGGCACCATCCACTGGGTGTCCGCGGCCTATGCCAAGGAGATCGACCTGCGCCTCTACGACCTTCTCTTCACCCTGGCAGACATGAGCCAGGTTCCCGAGGACAAGGACTACAAGGATTTCCTCAATCCCGAGTCGCTGGTACTCGCCAAGGGTTATGCCGAGCCTGCCTTGCTGGAAGACAATTCCGGCATCGCCGTGCAGTTCGAGCGCGTGGGATATTTCTTCAAGGATCCCGATAGCACACCTGAAAGGGCCGTGTTCAACAAGACCACGGCCCTCAAGGATTCGTTCAAGATACAGTAGCCTCCGCTACAGCGGCAGTCCCAGGAGCTTGCTCCTGGACAGAAGGCAGTCTCCTATCGAGGCTGCCTTTCTGCCTAGTTTGGAGAACTTGATGGTGGTGTCGCTGCTGACGCGGTTGAGGGAGAGCTTGTTCACGGCGGTCTTGATGGGATACATCAGGTAGTCTCCGCCCACGATCAGCCGGCCGCCAACGATTACCAGGCCGGGGTTGAAGATGTTGATGATGCCGGCGATGCCGCGTCCGAGCGCATCGCCGATGTCGCCGATGCCGTCGATGGCGAGGACGTCTTCGTCCTCCACCGCCTTGAGTATCTGGTCGAGCGTCACGTCTCCGTGCTCAGCGTATATCTTGGACAGTGACGAGGTCTGTCCGCGCTTGAGCCTCTCCACTATCATCCTGTGGAGCGCCGAGCCGGAAGCTCCGGTCTCCAGGCAGCCTTTCTTGCCGCAGCGGCAGATGAGGTCGTTGTCCAGGATGGGGAAGTGCCCGATCTCGCCGGAGAATCCTGACTTGCCGTAGTAGAGGCGTCCGTCAAGGATCATTCCCATTCCGAGACCCCAGCTGAGGTTGACGAATATGAAGTTCTTCTCGTCCTTGACGCAGGTCAGGTATTCGCCGTAGGCCATCGCGCGTGAGTCATTTTCTATGCTGACGGGCACGTCCAGCTCACGCTGGAGGAAATCCTTGAGCGGGATGTCCTCGGTGACGAAATAAGTAAGGCTGTAGCCCTTTTCGGGATTGACGCGGCCGGAGAGGCTCACGCCAACTCCGAGGACCTGGTTCCAGTCCCTGCCGGTTCCGGCCACTGAAGTGCGTATCATCTGACACAAGGAACGGAACGACTCGGGATTGTCCTCAAGCACGAATTCTATATCCTGGATGAAGTCTATCAGCTCTCCCTTGAAGTCGCAGATGGCGATATGGAAATGCTGGCGGGCTATGTCCACTCCGACGAAGAAACCGGCATTGGGGTTGAGGCCGTAGATGGAGGGACGGCGTCCTCCGGAAGTGCCCTGCTTGCCCAGATCCTGCAGGAACCCTTCGTCGATGAGTTCGTTGATGAGCTTGGTCACGGTGGGGACGCTGGCGTTGATCTTCGAACTGAGATCGGCTATGCTGTAGCTGCCTGACTCGATGCAAAGTTTAATTATGTGCCTTTTCAGGGCTGCATTCTTGCTGTCGGTTTCGCTGAAGAAATTCTTGTTCATAATTTTTCTGCTCTTACTTCTCGCAAATTTATAAAATTATTGTAAAATGCAAGGGGCTGGAAGTAAAATTTTGCCGAATTTTTTAAGAAATCTTGGAAAGTATGACATATCAAGATTATTTCTTAACTTTGTGAGTTGATACACAAGACAGTTATGTTTTTGGGCAAGATAAGGAACCGGCTTGCGGGATGGCATCTGTCGCTGAGGGCCAAACTCACCCTCAGCCTTAGCGCCATCGCCGTCATCCTGGTGGTCTCCAGCATCATCTCGCTGATGGAGTACAAGCGTATGAGCTCGTATGTTTCCGGTCTCATCGCGGACAATATCAATTCCATTAATGTCGCGCAGACCCTTTCCGAGGTGACCGACCGCTACAACCTCGACATCCTGTCGGTCATCGGCGACGAACAGGCACTGCTCCCCAAGTTCAACCAGGAGGAGTTCGTCACGAGGTGCGACAGCCTTAAGAAGAACCTCACGTCCGTCACGCTGCTGCCGTTGGCCGACTCCGTCATGTACTCCTATTCCGCGTACATGCTTACCACCCTGGAGTTCGAGGACGTGCTCCTGTCCGATTTCATCGACTCCCGCACCTGGTACTTCGACCGTCTCCAGCCCAAGTACAACCGTCTCCGCAGCGATATCGACGCACTGAGCGCGGGTATGTACAACGACCTCAAGAAGAACTCCGAGACCTTCGAACGCGGTTTTTATCGCAGTATCATCCCTGGCCTCGTGGCGGTGCTAGCAGGACTTATCCTCGTGGTGCTGCTCCTGTTCTTCATCCTTGCTTATTACGTCAACCCCATCTACCGTATGCTTGGGGCTCTCAGGGATTACCGTTCGTACGGCAAGAAATACACCTACAACTTCGAGGGGGACGACCAGCTCTCCGAGCTCAATGCGGGCATTTCCGACCTGGCCGGCGAGAACCAGCAGCTGCGCAAGCGGCTGACGGCCCTCCGCAACAGCACAGTCGAGCGCAATGAACATCAAAGCGATTAGCAGAAACGTCGGCTTCGCTCTCTTGGTGAGCGCGCTGTTCATGTTCCTTTCGGTACTGGTATCGGTGGGGAACGGCAACGACAGCGCCCTCGCCGCGCTCTTGATATCCTTCGTCATAACATTCACGGTAGGTATCTTCCCGTTCATTTTCGTCCGCAGGACTTCCGCCATTTCCCTTAAGGACGGTTACATGATCATCGTCCTGTCGTGGCTGCTCTCGTTCCTCTTCGGCATGCTGCCGTATGCGCTTTGGGGCGGACCGTTCACGGTGACCAACGCCTGGTTCGAGAGCGTATCGGGCTTTACCACCACAGGCGCCACCATCCTCGACGACATCGAGGCGCTGCCCAATTCCCTTTTGTTCTGGCGCAGCGCGACGCATTTCATCGGCGGCTTGGGAGTCGTGGTGTTCCTGTTGCTCATCATCCCTTCGTCCAGCCCCATCCGCCTGAGGCTCACCAATATGGAGTTGTCCTCCCTGTCGAAGGACGGATACAATGTCAGGGCGAACAAGATCGTGATCGTCTTCGCGACCGTGTATCTTGCCCTGTTTGCCGCGGCATTCCTGCTGTACATGGTGGCGGGGATGTCTCCGCTGGACGCCGTCAACCACGCTTTCAGCGTGTGCGCGGCCGGCGGATTCAGTTCGAAGAACCTCTCCATCGCCGCCTTCGACTCGCGTCTCGTCGAAGGCCTTACGATGATATTCATGTATCTGGCCTCCATCCATTTCGGACTGGTGTATATGGCTTTCGCGACGCGTTCGCTCAAGCCTCTCAACAATCCCATACTTAAGTTCTATACCGGCTTGCTCATAAGTTTCACCATCCTTCTGGCTCTGATCCTCAAGCCCGGAGGGTATGAGGCTACGTGGGGTGACGCGTTGTGGCACAGTGCGTTCCAGGTTCTCTGCATCGGGTCCAGCACCGGCTTTGCCATCGTTGACAATGCTTCCTGGCCCCTGTCGGCCGGAGTCATCACGCTGTTCATCGGTCTCATTGGAGGTATGGCCGGATCGACCGCGGGCGGCATGAAGTCCGACCGTATCCTGATGCTCATCAAGTCCCTTGCCCGTCAGGTGCGTCTGGCTCTCCACCCTTCCGAGGTCAGCAGCATCCGCATAGGCAAGAGTGTCATCCGCGACGAGGACCTGATGCCCCAGCTCCTGTATGTCTCCCTTTTCACGATCCTGCTCGGACTGTCCGTGTTCTTCAGCCTTCTATACGGAGTCAATACCCACAGCGCTTTCGCCGCTTCGGTCAGTACGCTGACCAATGTCGGTCCCGCCCTTGAGGAGCTTGGAACCATGGGCAGTTTCAACAGCGTTCCGGATGCTGCGAAGATCCTTTATACTATGAACATGTTCTTCGGCCGCATCGAGATCTATCCCGTCCTGGCCGTATTCGCCATTCTGTTCTCGCGGAGGAACAAGAGATGATGGACCGCGGGGAATTCCTATACCGAGACTTCCTGTCGCACCTCGACCATGAGCCGACCTCCTGCCAGGACCGGCTGCTTCACGACATCGGCGCATTCGTCACTTGTGACGACGCCGACATCCTCGTCGTGAACGGCTATGCCGGTACCGGCAAGACCACTGCGCTCGCTGCGGTCATCGCATCCCTGACCGGGATGCACGTCCGCTGCGTGCTGCTGGCTCCCACCGGCCGGGCCGCCAAGGTACTGTCGTCTTACGCGCACCGTCCGGCATATACCGTCCACAAGCACATTTACCGGCAGAAGTCCGTCGGCAGCGACGGCTTCGGCCAGTTCTCGCTGTCGCCCAACAAGGCGAAGGATACGCTGTTCGTCGTGGACGAGGTGTCGCTGATCGGTGTCGAGGAGGCGCAGCGGCAGTCGTCGACCGCCTTCGGCACGGGCAATCTCCTTGAGGACCTCGTGCACTTCGTGCGCTCCGGCGCGGACTGCCGCCTGATCCTCGTCGGCGATTCCGCCCAGCTGCCTCCGGTTGGCCTGGACTGCAGTCCCGCCCTTTCGAAGTCATATATGGAGGGCTTCGGCGGAGTCCGTTTTTCCGAGCTTACCACCGTCGTCCGGCAGGCGAAGGAGTCGGGCATTCTCCACAACGCAACCTTGCTCCGCGAACGTATCGCGGCAAGTTTCGGCGATGAAATATTCGAAGATCTCAAGCTTGACATCCGCGGCTTCGAAGATGTGGAGAGACTGTCCGGAGGAGAGCTTATTGAGAAGATAACGGATGCGTATTCCCGTTACGGAGAGGATGAAACCGTCATCCTCTGCCGTTCCAACAAACGCGCGATACGCTACAACCTCGGGATACGCGCGACAGTCCTTTTCAAGGAGGAGAGGCTTGTCCGGGGGGACAAGCTGATGATAGTCAAGAACTGCTACCAGTTCCTCGAGGATGTGGACGAACTCGACTACATAGCCAACGGCGATATCGCAAGGCTTGAGAGCATCAAGCATTTCGAGGACAGATACGGGTTGCATTTCGCCGACGCGGTACTGTCCTTCCCGGACTACGGCGATATCGAAGTGACCGCCAAGGTCTGTTTGGATACATTGGAGTCCGAGTCCGCCTCGCTGACATACGAGCAGCAGAACGCCTTGTACAACGGGGTCAGTGCTGACTATGCCGACAGGGGGAGCAAGAAAAAGATATGGGAAGCGGTCCGGGAGGACCGTTATTTCAATGCCTTGCAGATCAAGCATGCCGAAGCCGTCACCTGTCATAAGTCGCAGGGCGGTCAGTGGCGCTGCGTGTTCATAGACTGTCCGTTTTGGCAGGACGGACAGACCCTGGATGATTTGAAGTGGTTGTACACCGCCCTGACGCGGGCGGTGGAGAAAGTATATCTGGTCAATTTCAACGACCGTTTCTTTGATTGAATCGTATGAGAATGAGAAGGATCGTTCTGGCCCTTGCGGCCTTGATATCCGGCGCCGCCCTTGCCGGCGCCCAGAACGCACAGGAGTTCACCCCCGTGCCTTATGCATGGAAATGGATCTCTCCCGGCGAGGTGGCGTTCACCTATGACGGGACTTATACCGATGATGCCGCCTTCAGCGTGCACGCCGCGTCCAAGAACATCACGCCGGTCAAGGCCCCGGAGAAGTTCGCGCAGTTGCCGTTGCGCCCCCAAGGCGCGGTGAACCTTACGTATTCGCCCGACTCGACGATGCTGGCGTTCACGCGTGACAATGACTTGTGGGTGGTGGACATAGCTTCCGGGAATGAGACGCGCCTGACCTCGGACGGAACGGATCTTATCCTCAATGGATACGCTTCTTGGGTATATTACGAGGAGATCCTCGGCAGACCTTCGATGTACCGGGCCTTCTGGTGGTCGCCCGACTCCCGCAAGATAGCTTTCTATCGCTTCGACAACTCCCGGGTGCCGATGTTCCCGATCTATTCTCCCTTCGGCCAGGACGGCAGCTTGAACCTTACCCGCTATCCCAAGGCGGGGGAGACCAACCCCGAGGTGCGCATCGGAATAGTGGACTTGGCCACTCGCGGTATAGTATGGGCCGATTTCGACGAGAAGGAGGACCAGTATTTCGGCATTCCTTTCTGGGGCGCCGACAGCCGGGGCTTCTTCGTGGCCCGCGAGCCTCGTCTCCAACACGACCTCGACCTTTATTGCGTGGATCCTGCCGACGGCTCCAAGCGCCATATCTATCACGAGCATTACGATACCTGGCTGGACTGGCCGGAGGAGATGAGCTTCGGCTCGAAGGGCCTGTATATGGTGAGGGCCTTTGAGACCGGCTGGGAGCAGATTTATTTCCTGTCCTATGACGGAAAGGAGTTCCGCCGTCTGACTGACGGCGAAAACTGGCGGACGAGCATCGTCCGCGTGGATGAGAAGGCCGGGGACGTGTATTTCACATCGAACCGTGACGCCACCGCCAAGGCGGCGCTATACAAGGTGGACTCGAAAGGTGTCGTGACTGCCCTGACGGATCCGGAGTACAATGTCTCGGGAGTCCGTTTCTCCCCGGACGGGAAGTATTTCGTGGCGTCCCTGTCCAACTTCACTACGCCCACCCAGGTGTGGCTGTATGAGACTTCCAAGGCCGGACTGGCCTGGAGCGCGCGCAAGGTACTGGCGGCTTCAAAGGGTACGGGACGTCGTATGAACGACCGTTTCGCGTCCACCGCGTTCAAGGTGGCCGATATGAAAGGCCCCGGATACGACGCTTCCAGATATGCGCTGCCTCAGATGATACATATCACTACCGACGACGGGCTCGAGAT
>CAMJHW010000063.1 GCA_946405645.1 uncultured Bacteroidales bacterium | reverse complement strand
AACCGGGTCTGGGACTCATACTTGGTCAAAAGATACGATTGAAGATTGGAGACTCCGCCCATTCCCCGGGGCAGGATGTTTACGAAGTTGTCCGGGAACAGCCCGTCGAACCGTGTCTGATATACAGCCGAGAGACGGATGCCGTGAGTGTCCATCAAGCCGGGAACATATCCGTACAAATAGGCATAGGCCGCGGGCGCGAACAAGCCTGTGGCGCCGGGGCGCATGCTGAAGCCGCCTTCGGCGCCCACGCCCCATCGCGGATAGACCGCAGAGCGCCCGCGGCCGGTGGTGGCATAGCCGCGGACGCTGGCCGTCAAGCGCGCCATCGGCACGACATGTCCGTCGCCGGCGCCCGCCGGAATCCTGAATACACCGGACTTTTCACCGATTATGTGCAGGATCCTGTAGTATATCTCCGCCGTGTTGACGATGTCGTTGGAGTATTGGGCTTCGATACGGGGGACCAGGCCGCGGAACCATCCGCCGTTGGAGAAATCCCAGGGGATGTAGATCCGCGCCGTCGTACGGAATGACGGCACGTCCGTTTCCTTTCCGTCGATGGACATTGTGCGGTGATCGTCGAACAGTATGGTATTGCACTGGTACCGTCGGGCGAGGCCCTTGCCCAAGGTGGTACTGAGTTCTATGACAGGATACCATCCTCGGTAAGTGAACTTGCCGTGGAACGAGTGGTCCCAGACCGCGTCGTCTTTCTGGATGTCGAGCGCCGCAGAGTATCCGGCGATGAGGCTTGCGGTGCCGAGGTCGTTCTGGAAAAAAGCCGTGGCCCCGAGTCCTGCCGTCGAGAAAACCGTCTCATAGCTTGAATTTGCGATGGCATCGTAGTCGACATATGCCGGCACCCAAGAGTGCAGGCGCAACAGATGGGTGAACTTGCGGTAAGGCTTTGGAGAGGAGAATCTGCTCTCCGCTTCCCTTATGACGGAAGGGGATAGTGCGGACTCCTGCTCTGAGAGGCGGTCTGCGATCGGCCATGAAGCGGTCTCCGTGGGATAAGATCCTTTCGTCCCACGGTAGAGCATGCGTCCTTCCGTTGTCAACGCGGAGAAGGTGAGGCTGTCGTCGGAAGCGGAAGGGAGGAAATCGGAAGCTCCGAAACGGTTGTTTGTCAGCCGGGCCACAGTCCCGACAGATCCGTGGTCGTCCGGGAGCGAAAGGAGGTAGAGTTCGTTGACGCCGCCGAGGTCCGAGACGAAGAACACTCCTTCTTCGGATGACCGCAGTTGTTTGATCTTAATCGGCAGCGGATCGGTCAGAGGACGGAAGCCGTCAAGAACGTCGTAGAAAGCAAACCCTCCGGCGGAGATGGCGCTGGCGACAAGGCGCTTGTCCGTGGCCGTCGGCGCCGAGGCCCAGGCGGTCTCCACGACCTGGAGGCTGTCGGGAGCAAGGAAGCGCCGTTCAGTCAGGCCGTAGCGGCCGTCGAGTATCCTGACCGCCGAGCCGCCTTCCACAGGATACTCCGTCACGGACACGGATGTCCCTTCGGGATCCGGAGAAGGATTGGCAAGGTTGCCTTCGCTCGTAAGCCGGTGTACAGTCCGGCTGCTGGGCTCTAGATAATAAATCCTGGAATCCGACTTCAATGTCCATCTGTGGTCCTGGACTTTTTCACTCCAGAACAATCGGTTCAGATTCTCGGAATATCGCAATTGACTGGTATTTGTGGCAAAAGGCCTGACGGGGGAAACTGCTCCGTCAGGCAGCAACTGCACCAACTGCGGCGGCCCGGACAGGCTCTGCCTTACCGCAAAGGTCCTGTCGCCTGCGGCTTCAGGGCTGAGATACTCCGTAAAGAGGCGCCCCTGGCGGGTAAGCTGCCTGGCTGGGCCGAAAGGGCCGCGCGCCTCCTCGTCCGCAGCCCAGATGGCCTGCTGCGCCGAGGCGATTTCCGTCCAAGTATCCTTGAAACGCAGTCCCGAGGCCTGTCTGACGGTTCTCTGAAGGACAAAGAACGGGAAAGGCCAGATGGGGTCCACGATGTTGGAATAGTAACGTTTCGTGAAAAGCGGGTCGTCATAGACATACCTCATTCCCGCCACGAGCATATAGCCCGCCCTATAATGGTCGGGGGTAAATAGCTTCTGCGAACCCCAGCGCCAGCGATACCAGTTTCTGAAATCCCCATCCGCGAAATTCACACGGTAATGCTCCAGGAAATCGGCCGAGCGTCCGCGCCCGGCACGGGTGAGGGCCGTCTCCGTCGAAACGGCGTCGCCCTCCAGCAGCGCCGGGCCGGGATATACGGCCGACAACGCGCCGGTGAAAAGGTCTCCGACCAGGACATTGAAGGCTCCGAAGCCCCGCCCCTTTGCGAACTGCATTTGGGACACGTGACGCGACTCGTGGACTGCCAGTTCCGTTATCCAATCCATCGGCTCGGGAGCCGCTGATTGTGGCCTGGTGTACAGATCCATCCTTCGCGGCGCCCATACCACTGAGCCGTTGGCCTGGGCGCTGTACGGATGCAGGATGACAGGCATCGGCCGGCGGTACTGCGAGTTGGGCTCATAGCCGATGCTTGCTCCCAGGACCGTCCGGTATCTTTCCAGGGCGTGTCCGTACTCGAGGGCCAGGGAATCGTTTCCTGCAGGATAGATTATGCGGAAATTGTCGGATGTGACGGTGCTCCACTTAAGCCTTCCGGGGTCTTCCCCGGAAGAATAGAACTGGGCACTGGCCGTGATTCCTGCCAGAAGCAGGAAAAATATGGCACCGATACGTTTCATCCGTGGGCAAATCTAACAAAAAATACGTAAATTTGCCCAGATAACAAGATAACACATGAGTACAGTTCTTCAAGTCTGCACGATGTTAGGCTCCCTGGGTATGTTCCTCTACGGAATGTCCCTCATGAGCGGCGGACTTCAGAAAATGGCGGGTGAGAAGTTGAGGTCGTTCATGGCAGCGATGACCTCCACGGCGTTCAAACGTGTCCTGACCGGTATCGTTGTCACCGCCCTCGTCCAATCGTCAACCGCCACCACGTTGATGCTGGTCAGTTTCGTCAACGCCGGCCTGCTGTCCCTTGCCAACGCCATCGGCGTCATCATGGGTGCCAATATCGGTACCACCGTTACGGCGTGGATCTTCGCCTTGTCCTTCGGAGGAGGCTCGTTCAGCCTGGGTGCCATCGCCGTACCGTTGATGTTCCTCGGCTATCTGTTCATCGCTTCCAAGAGGAAGCAGAGCAAGAGCTTCGGTGAGTTCGTAATGGGCTTTGCCCTGCTCTTCCTGGGTCTGAGCACACTCCGTGAGACATCCACTCTTCTTCTTGACAACGATCCCGTCAGGATCTTCCTGTCGCACTTGACCGGTTTCGGCATCGGTTCTATCCTGATATTCATGGTCACGGGTGCCGTCATGACGCTCATGCTGCAGTCGTCCGCCGCGACGATGGCCATCACCATGGTGCTGGTAGCCAACGGCTACATCCCCTTCGAGATGGCGGCGGCCATGGTTCTCGGCGAGAACATCGGTACCACCATCACCTCCAACATCGCCGCGTCCGTCGCCAATGTCTCGGCAAAGAGGACGGCGAGGGCCCATATGCTCTTCAATGTCTTCGGCGTGCTGTGGGTGTTCAGCATATTCCATCCTTTCCTTAAGCTTGTCGGCTCCGTAGTCGAACTCTTCGGATTCCCCAACCCCGCCCTCACCGACTTCGGACAGGCGGATGAACAGACCCGTCAGGCCCTCGTGGCTTCCTTGCCATATAGCGTCGCCACCCTCCATACCCTCTTCAACGTCATCAACACGATGATCCTCATCTGGTTCGTTCCCGTGATCGAGAAGATCGTCACCTGGATGGTGCCTTCCCCGAAGGGAGAGGACGAAGTCTTCCGTCTCAAGTACATCAGCGGCGGCCCGCTCAATACCGCCGAGCTCTCGCTCAACGAGGCCAAGCAGGAAGTCGTCCATTTCGGCGAGATATGCTACAAGGGCTTCGGCTATATACGCGAAGCCGTCAACGAGCCTGATCCGGAGAAGTTCGAGCAGATCAATGACAAGCTGGTCAAGTACGAGTCCATCACCGACAACATCGAATACGAGATTGCCCAGTACCTCGGGGAGGTTTCCAAGGGCGAACTGTCGGCGTCTTCCACCGCCCGTATCAAGAGCATCTACAAGATCATCGGCGAGATGGAGAGCCTCGGCGACTCCGGTGAAGCCATCGGCCGCATGATCCGTCGCGTCCATGTTTACGGCAAGAGCTTCGACGAGGGCATGCTGCGCAAGCTCAACCGCCTTATGGACTATGTCGAGACCGCCTACCAGGCCATGCTCGACAATCTCAGGATCGGATACAAGAACCTCAAGGACATTTCCAACGCCTCCGATGCCGAGTACAACATCAACGGCTACCGCAACAGCCTTCGCGAAGAGCTGATATCGCACATCAATACGGGAGACAACAAGTATGAGATGGGAGTCTTCTATATGGATGTGGTCAACGAGCTCGAAAGGATAGGCGACTTCATCATCAACGTCTCCGAGGCCCTTCTGGTCGAGAACAATGAATCATAGGCTGCTTATCTGCGCGGCGCTGGCCGCGCTGGCAGTCGGATGCGGACCCCGCCAGGGCAGGGCCTCCGGCTCTGCGCCCGCCGCGGTCCGCGATTTCCCCATTGTGCAGGTTCCTGCAATGTATTCCGACGGCGCCGGCCGGCAGGCCTACGCCGCGGAGCATTATTGGGACCGTTTTTTCTCCGGAGGCGAAGGATACCGTTGCGATTCCATGACCGTACTGGGCGTTTCAAGGGACAAGGTCGAAGAGCATTTCTCTACATTCGTATCCATCCTTGGAACGTTGGATCTCCCTTCCGGACGGAAGGGAATGGAGACGTTGTTCTCCAAGGTCGAGTCCGCGCAGATGAAAGACTCTTTGTCCAATGTGCTCGAAGTGTTTTCCGGGCTGGCGGAAAAGTATCTGTACGATCCCGACTCCCCGTTCCGTAACGAGGATCTTTACCTTCCATATGTGCAAGGCCTTGCAGACTCCCCGCTTACGGATCCGGCGCAGGCGCCCGCCTATGCGTTCACTGCGCGTTGCTGCGCGCTGAACGCCGTCGGCACCTTGGCCGCCGACTTCCGTTTCACGGACGCCGCCGGCCGGACCCGCCGGCTGCATGACATCCGCGCCGGCCACACCCTCCTGTTCTTCTCCAACCCCGGTTGCGAAGCATGCAAGGATATCATAAGCACTCTCAAGTCGATGTCTTTCCTTCCGGAAATGATTTCCTCCGGCCGCCTTGCGGTCGTCAACGTGTACATCGACGAGGACATCCCCGCATGGAAAGACTATCAGACGGAATATCCCCGGGAGTGGGTCAACGGCTACGACCCGGACGGCGTCATCCGCGAAGACCTCCTCTATGACGTCCGCGCCATCCCTTCCCTGTATCTGCTTGACGCCGACAAGCGCGTGATACTCAAAGACGCTCCGGAGGAGCGCGTCTTTTCGTTTTTGAACCGTATCCGTATGGATTAATGTATTTTTTTGTTTAAATTTGACATTCACACGCATCAATGTCGGATTTAAACGAAAAAACCATGGATATCAAGAAAACACCCCGTTATTACACTCTGACCAATTCCAAGGGAGCCAGCGTCGTCCTCTCCGAGCTTGGAGCCTGCATCGTCTCCATCCGCGTCCCCGACAAGGATGGAAACCTCGCGGACGTAGTGCTCGGATATGACACTCCGGAGGCATATTATCACGACGGCCCGTTCCTGGGCAAGGTCCCCGGACGCTTCGCCAACCGCATTGCCAACGGCAAGTTCACCCTTGACGGCGTGGAGTACACCCTCCCCATCAACAACGGTCCCAATTCCCTCCACGGAGGTCCCGAAGGTTTCGCCGAGAGGATATGGGACAGCCGCGTCATCGGTGATGCCGTGGAGTTCATGTATTTCTCCGAGGACGGGGAGCAGGGATATCCCGGCAACCTCAAGGCCGTAGCGCACTATGAGTGGAGCGAGGACTGCGAGCTGAAGCTCACCTTCACCGCGGAGTGTGACGCCCCTACGGTGGTGAACCTTACCAACCATGTGTACTTCAACCTCGACGGCGAGGGCAGCGGCACCATCCTCGACCACATGCTCAAGCTCAACTGCTCCGAGTATCTCCCCACCGACGACACCCAGATTCCTCTGGGAGACAGCGAGCCCGTAGCCGGCACCCCTATGGACTTCATCAATGCCAAGCCCATAGGCCGCGACATCCGCGCGGACTTCGGCCCCCTCAAGATCGGCAACGGCTACGACCATTGCTGGGTGATCGACGGCGCCGAGCCCGGACAGCTCCAGGCCGCGGCCAAGCTCTGGTCCGAGAAAAGCGGCCGCCTGGTGGAGATCTTCACCACCCAGCCCGGCATCCAGGTCTATACCGGCAACTGGCTCGCAGGCTGCCCTGTGGGCAAGTCCGGCCATGTGTACGGGAACAATTACGGAGTGGCTCTCGAGTGCCAGCACTTCCCGGATTCGCCCAACAAACCCGAGTATCCCAGTACCGTTCTCCGTCCGGGAGAGGTATATGAAGAGGCCATCATCTTCGCGTTCAGGACTGTAGAATGAAACAGTATCTCGACCTGCTAAGGCGCATCCGCAGCGAGGGCGTCATCAAGAAGGACCGCACGGGAGTGGGCACGCAGAGCGTGTTCGGGCACCAGATGCGCTTCGACCTGAGCGAGGGCTTCCCTCTCCTCACGACCAAGAAGGTGCATCTCAAGTCCATCATCTACGAGCTGCTCTGGTTCATAGCTGGCGATACCAACGTAAAGTATCTCCAGGAGCATAAAGTCTCCATCTGGGACGAATGGGCCGACGAGAACGGCGACCTGGGTCCGGTCTATGGCCACCAGTGGCGCAGCTGGCCGGCTCCTGACGGCCGTTCCATCGACCAGCTCTCGCAGGTGATCGACACGATCAGGAACAACCCCGACTCGCGCAGGATGATCGTCAGCGCCTGGAATCCCGGCGAAGTGGACAAGATGGCACTGCCTCCCTGCCACTGCCTGTTCCAGTTCTATGTCGCGGAAGGGAAGCTCTCCTGCCAGCTTTATCAGCGCAGCGCCGACACTTTCCTCGGAGTGCCTTTCAACATCGCTTCGTATTCTCTCCTGACGATGATGATCGCCCAGGTCTGCGGGCTGCAGCCGGGCGAATTCGTCCACACGACGGGAGACACACACATCTATCTGAACCATTTCGAGCAGGTGGACCTGCAGCTGTCGCGCGAGCCGCGCGCGCTGCCGGTGATGCGCCTCAATCCCGATATAAAGAGCATATTCGATTTTGATTACGGGGACTTCACGCTGGAGGGATACGATCCCTGGCCGGCAATCAAAGCCCCGGTAGCAGTATAGTTATGGAGAAATGCCTTATAGTGGCCGTGGCCGACGACTGGGCCATCGGCGTCAAGGGCGGGCTGCCGTGGCACCTGTCCGAAGACTTGAAGTATTTCAAGGAGAAGACCAGGGGTTTCCCCGTCATCATGGGACGCACGACATACTTCTCCCTGCCTTTCCGCCCGCTTAAAGGCCGAAAGAACATCGTCCTCAACCTCGGGTGGGACCCGATTCCGGACGATGTCGTCTGCGTGAATTCCTTCGAGGAGGCCTATGCCGCTGCCGAAGGGGCGGAGAAGTGCTTCATAATGGGAGGGGCTTCGGTGTACCGTGCCGCCCTGATGGACATGGATACGCTTTATATCACCCACGTGCACACCACCATCCCCGAGGCGGACGCTTTCTTCCCGGTTATCGAGGATGCATACTGGGAGAAGGTTTCCGTGTCGGAGACCCATATCGACGAAGAGACGGGATACGAGTTCGAGTTCGTCGTGTACAAGAAACGCCACGAGTAGGCGCTTCTTTTTTCAATACAGGATTAGTTAGTAGTAGAATATGGAAAGGAAGAGGGAAGGCTTCGGCAGCCGGACTGCCGTCATTTTCGCCATGGCCGG
>CAMJHW010000062.1 GCA_946405645.1 uncultured Bacteroidales bacterium | reverse complement strand
CGGTGATGACCTTGTTCCAGTAGAGATGATCCTCTTTCGGAGTCTTGTATTCCGTCGGTTTATAACCGAATTCGATGGCCCATTTGTCGTAATCGTTGATACGCGGATACAGACCGGCCTTGGTGATGTTGTCCTCAGGCTGGGCCACATAATTGAAACGGGCATAGTCCATGATACTGACGGTATGGCCGTGCTCCTCCACCCAGGCCTTGTCGCGGAGCTTCTCCACCGGGGTCTGGCTGCTGGAGCCCATGTTGTGACGCAGGCCGAGGGTATGGCCGACCTCGTGCGAGGAGACGAAACGGATGAGGTCGCCCATCAGCTCGTCGTCATACTTGATCTTGCGGGCGCGCGGATCGACGACACCTGCCTGGACCTGGTACCAGTCGTGGACCAGGGTCATGACATTGTGATACCAGCCGATGTGGCTCTCGATGATCTCTCCGGAGCGCGGGTCATGGACATTAGGTCCGTAAGCGTTGGCGGTAGGGGAAGCCAGGTAACGGATCACCGAGAAACGGGCATCCTCAAGGCTCATGTCGGGATTGTCCTCCGGCCATTCCTCGGCGTGGATGGCATTCTTCCATCCGGCCTGCTCGAAGGCCTTCTGCCAGTCGTTGACGCCGGCGATGAGGTAAGGACGCCACTGCTTCGGGGTAGCGGGATCGATGTAATAGACGATGGGCTTGACAGGCTCGACAAGCTCTCCCCTCTTCTGCTTCTCGACGTCCTCGGGACGTGCCTCGAGGCGCCAGCGGGTGATGAAACGCACTGTCTCGACACCCTGCTGGTCATCGGTGAACTTGCTGTAACCGTCGGCGAAGAAGCCCACGCGAGGGTCGAACAGACGCTGCTGCATGGGAACTTCCGGAAGCAGGACCATAGATGTATTGAGCACAAGTGTTACCGCACCCGCCTGCATGCCGGCAGGAAGCGCCCTCGAAGTCTGCGGGCCGCCCTGGCCGCCTGCGTTCGGAGCATTGTACGCATAAGTCTTGGTGACCGTAACCTCGGTGTTGATAGGATAGGTGCGGATGCTGTTTATGAAGCTCGCGTCGCCCCTTACATTTCCGAGGTTATACGAACGCTTGGCACGGGAATCCAGCGAGAAGACCTGGTTGTCACCCTCGAAGAGGCTGGTCACCTTGACACGGGTCGTTCCCTCGCTGGAGGTGGACTCGGGCTTTATCGAAGCGACGATAGGATTCTCGGAGCTCACATTGACCGCCTTCTCGATATCGTCTCCGGATTCGGCCGCTATATTCAGCACGTCGGCCCTTAGGAGCAGGTTACCGTTGACGGCCTTCTCCCAATAGATCATGGCTTCGGTCACCTCCTCGCCGCCATACTCGCTGGCGCCGGGAGTGTTGCTCACAAATCGGGTTACCGCCAGGATCCTCCTGCCGAGCAGGCTGTCCGGAATCTCGAAATACCAATCCTTTTCATTCTGGGCAACACCGAAAAGACCGGACTTAAAGGAAAGCTCCGGCTCCTTCTTCTTTTCTTGCTCAGTATCAGCCTTTTTGTCATCAGCAGGCTTCGCTGGTGCGCGTCCTTGCGCCGCTGCCGCAAGGCCAAAGGCCAAGACGAATGCAGCGATAGCTAAACATCTCTTTTTCATGACTGTTAAGTTGGTTTATATTGATTTAAACTTGAAAATCCTCCTAAATACCTAACAAGGCCTTCGCTTCTGGCGTCATGAAGGGCTCGATGTCGGAATAAGGCACCACGAACGAGGGCATTCCCTCAGCATAACTGGCAATCTCGTACTGCTGGTAGACGAAGTTCAACCCCTCTTCCGAAGGATACAGCGGCCAGGACGGGAGCGGGATGAATCCGTCCTCTATGAACAGGCTCTCCTTCAATTCATCCCAAGTCGTGTCGTATCCGTTATCGGAATAATAGCGGAGCAGGCCGGCGATCAGCAGCGGCTGCATGTCGGCGGCGCGCGAGGTGTCGACGAAGTCGTCCACCGGCGCTCCGTCCTTCTTCGAGAAGGTCAGGCAGCCGCGTCCGGTGACTCCGCCGTGGGCTCCGCCCATATAGATGTAGTCCATGGACTGGAACACCACGTAGCGGTCCGTATCGTCGATCTTCCTGAGTCCGAACTCATAGCCCCATCTCGGGAAATCACGGAGCATTTCAGCTTTCTCCTCATCCGTGAAATCCTCGTCTTCAAGGATATATTTCGCCCGTTCGTCGGCATCCTGCTTCGACTGCCGGCCGATCAGGGCGAAAGCGTTATCCCTGTAATAGCCAAGCATTCCCTCGACGTCATCGGCATTGCCGGTGAACGGGTCGAAGAAACGTTCGTTCTCATAGGACGTGACGTGGCTGAGGATGTCGTCCACGACTCCGGTCAATTCCTTGCGTACGCGAGCCGAGGCCTTGTCGGTCCCCGACGGCATCTCGGCGTCCATAGTCATATACGCGGTGGCAGTCGAGTCCGCCCAATGATATACCTCCGTAGCCATAGGTTTCTTCAGATCCACACACGATGCCGCCAGCAAAACCACGGCAGCACATAATAAAACATTAACTTTCAATTTCATACAAACGCTGTTTTAATGATTATCCTTCCAGGATCTGCGCGGCGGCATTCTTGGTGTCGACCTTCTCGATGATCCGCTCCAGCACGCCCTGCTCGTCGAAGATGAAGGTGCGGCGGAGAGTTCCCATCGTGACCTTGCCGTACATCTTCTTCTCGCCCCAGGCCCCGAAGTCCTGGAGCATCTGAAGGCCAGTGTCGGCCAAAAGGGTGAACGGCAGGTCGTACTTGGAGCGGAAGTCCGCATGCGACTTGGGACTGTCCTTGCTGACACCCACTACATTATAGCCGGCAGCTGTCAGCGCGGCATAGTTGTCGCGCAGGCTGCAAGCCTCCGCCGTACATCCGGAAGTATTGTCCTTCGGATAGAAATAGATGATGGTTTTCTTTCCGTTGCCGATGAAATCCTCAGACCTAACGGCATTCCCGTCCTGGTCGAGCACCTCGAACGACGGCATCCTGTCCCCTATTTTCAACATGGTTACAAATCTTTGATAATTATTGTATCTACAAATATAGCTAAAAAACCTTTCTCTCCGATGAAAACGGCTCCGGCTCCATTGCCCGGCAAAAAAAAGACCGCCCTGAACAGTCAGGACGGTCCGGATAGTAAGGGAAGGATTAATCTGTCTTGTCAGTATCGGTAGTCTCCCGAGGCTGTTCGCTCTTCGGAGCACGATGGAGGTAGTACGTCGCACGCTCGCTGAGGCCGAAGCCCAATACGCCGACAGAGGCTTCAGGCTGGCTGAGGACCATGGTATCCCCGCTCAGGGAGACATCATAGATGCCGAGCAGAACTATGGCCTTGCCATTGTCACCCTTGTCCAGGCCTTCCTTGAAGAAAACCCTTTTAGCCGCGTCGTCATAAGTAAAGCGCTCGATATCGAACCCCCAGTTGAACCACAACGTAGCCATCCCGGAAGTGTCAAGGAGCAGGCGGCAGTATTCGTTGCTGAAGTCCGTAGTGGACTTGTGGGAGGTGGTAGTGCCGTTGATGGTAGTGCCGACTTCGACATCGACTTTATCAACAATCCAGAATCCGTAGGGAGTCCCGCTGAAGTCCTTGTCGGGATCCATGGTCTCGCAGGAACTGAATGCCAATACCGCACAGGCGGCAATCAAAATGGTGCTGAAAAGTCTTTTCATATCACATTCATTTTTTATGGATAATAGTCGTAGTGCAAAAAGCGTGCTAAATGAATCGACGGCATCCCTGTCAGGATACGGGTCAAGTATAGCGAAATAATCTTATCTTTGTACTATATAAGCGGAATGATTATGGATGTGTTTGATGTAAAGAAAGTATTCGACCATACTGAGGATGGTCTGCGGAGGGCATCCTTCGAGACCTGCGGAGCGGTATGCTCCAGGCAGATAGACATTGAGACCGAGGGGGATGTGATCAGGCAAGTGCGATATATCGGCGGATGCAACGGCAACACGCAGGGCGTGGCCGCACTGGTCGCCGGAATGAAAGTGGAGGAGGCCATCGCCCGCCTCGAAGGCATCGACTGCAACGGCCGCGGCACCAGCTGCCCCGACCAGCTCGCGCGGGCGCTCAGGCAGCTGGCAAGTTAACTGAAATACTCGAAAAACCAATACCGATCATGAAAGTCTTCAAAGCTATCGTCGCGGCCGGCTTGCTGCTGGCCTGCGCAAGCGCCGGGGCGCAGCAGCGCCGGCCGGCCGCCAACCCCAACGGCCCTTTCAAGGTCACTGTCGGAGAGTGCACCCACGGAAGGATAGACGTCTCCCCCGCCATTCCCGCGGATGGCAAGGAATTCCCGAAAGGGACGGTCCTGCACATCAAGGCCACCGCTGATCCCGGCTATGTCTTCGAATGCGGATACAAGGCCATGGGCGGCCGTTTCGCATATTTCACCGAATACACTTCGCAGGAATTCGACGTGACCGTTGACGGAGCCTGCTCCGTCGGAGCCTCCTTCGTGGAGCCCGAACTTGTAAAGGGCATCACGCGCATCAACGACATCGTCTATGCCAAACCCGGAGTCAAGGAATTGAAATACGACGCCTATATCCCCGACGGAGCGAAGAAGCTCCCGGGCATCGTCATCATCCACGGCGGCGGCTGGCAGATGAACTGCGAGGACGTGATGCTGGGGCTTGCACGCGAGCTCTCCAGGGACGGCAAGTATGTCGTGTTCAGCATCGACTACCGTTGGAACGGTACTGCCGACGGGGACAAGGAGCCCAACACCATGGTGGACCTCATCGAGGACTGCTACGGCGCCATCCTCCATATCCAGGAGCACGCGGCGGATTACGGGCTCGACCCCAAGCGCCTGGCTGTCACGGGTGACAGCGCCGGCGGCCATCTCTGCGCCTCCGTGGCCGATATGATCGAGAGGGTCGGCGACGGCGGATTCGGCGTCAAGCCCGGAGTGTATCAGTACCTCCCTACCTATATGCCTAAGGGAATGAGCGCCAAGAAAGCCCGCAAGAAACTCCTCGCCATCAAGGCCGTCGCCCCCAACTACGGCATCTTCTCGGTGAGCGGCATCGAACGCTTCGTCAACAATCTTCCCGAAGAAGGCAAGAAAGCCGTAGCTCCGCTCGACAACATCCCGTCTCCCAAGCTCCGCAAGATCCCCCACTGGATCAACCGCGGTACCGAGGATACTCTCATCACCGACGAGGTGACCATGGAGTATTACAACGCCCTGAAGGCTGCCGGACAGGAAGTTTACTACGTAAAGGTCCCCGGCGCCGCTCACGCCTACTACGACTGGAAGCCCGACACTGCCACCAAGGAGACGTTCAAGAAATACGGAGTCCCTTATGCCAGACAGATGGAAGACTTCTTCAATACCGTTTTCTACAAGTAGTTGCGTCGAACCATATTCCATATTGACGTCAACTCCGCGTTCCTCAGCTGGACTGCGGTAAAGATGCTCAAGGAGGGCCAGCCGGACATCCGGCTGGTCCCTTCTGTCGTATCCGGCGACCCTTCGGACCGCCGGAGCATCATCACCGCCGCCTCGATGCCCGCAAAGAAACTGGGCGTCAAGACCGCGCAACCGGTATCGATGGCCATGCGCACCGTTCCAGGACTCGTCATCGTACGCGGCGACTGGGAGTGGTACAAGGAGTGCTCTGAAGGCTTCATTGGCATCTGCCGCCGCTACTCCCCCATCCTTCAGCAGTTTTCCATCGATGAATGCTTCATCGACATGACACCCTTCCTTGAGGACCGCGACCCGGTGGAGACGGCCACAGCCCTGAAGGACGAGATCCGCGACACCCTTGGCTTCACGGTCAATGTCGGCGTCGGATCCAATAAGCTGCTGGCCAAGATGGCCTCGGACTTCGAGAAGCCCGACAAGGTCCACACTCTCTGGAGCGAGGAAGTTCCAGACAAGATGTGGCCGCTCGGCGTGCGCGACCTGCTCTGGGTCGGCAAAAGGACCGAAGAACGCCTGCTGCAGAACGGCATCCGCACCATAGGCGAGCTCGCCTCGCTGGGCATGGGCTCGCTCACCCAGTTCGTCGGCCGGAAGTTCGCTTTCCAGCTACACGAGAATGCCAACGGCCGGGACGACTCCCCCGTCGAGACCGAGGTCCCTGAGGCGAAGAGCATCAGCGCCGAACGGACCTTCCCGCAGGACATTGCGGACGCCAAGGCCCTGGACCGCGCCCTCTTCAAGGTCGCGGGCATCGTGGCGCACCGCGTCCGTAAGCACGGTTTCCGCGGCTCCTGCGTGTCGGTATTCATCAAGTACAAGGACTTCACTGTCATGCAGCGCCAATGCACCCTCCCCGAGCCGACGGACGTCACAGCGCTCATCCTGAACGAGGCTCGCCGGATGCTCGCCGAGATATGGAACGGCGAGACCCCGGTCCGCCAGGTCGGACTCGGGGTCTCAAAACTCACGCACGATCCCTTCGTGCAGATGTCCCTTTTCGAGGATCCGCGAATGGACTACTACCGCGAATGGGACCGCGCCTACGACGAGCGGGCTGCGCAGAACGAGGACGCGCGCCTGCGCGCCTATGAGCGCAAACAATAATTCAAGGAAGCTCGGAAAAGTCCTCATCCGGATACTGGTCATCGGACTTGTCAGGCTCGAAGAGACTCACATTCTCCCGGGCGGTCTCGCGGATGAGGGCGTCGTAGCCGGTCAGCGCGGCGAACGGCGAGAACTGCGCCGCGCGCTCCGCCAGCGGCATCCGCTGGAACTGCCGGGAAGTGTGGTGCGGCAGGTTGATGATATCGTCGTAATTGTCCGTCATGCCTTGTGTCCTCCTATCTGCTTGTTGCGTTCGATGGCCGTGGCGCCCTCCTCGAAGTTCATGCCCTTGAGGATGGCGTTCTTGCCGTATTTGCGGCGGATTTCAAGGATGGCCTCCTGCTGGCGGCGCTCCTTGTCCGTATCGAAAGACTCTTCGAAGAGTTCCAGTTGCTCCCCTTCGCCGTTTTCCGCCGTGACGTTCGCCGCCGTCACGTTAAGGCGACGGACGTACAGGTCGTGGTCGACTATCCTGTCGAAAAGGCCGAGGACAGCCTCGGTGATCAGCCGCGTGGACGAAGTCTTGCGGCCGAGGTTCACCGAGCCGTGCGCCGGCTTCGGCACCGTGCGGCCGTACCAGTCGCGGACCTGCTCGCCGCGGTATGCCTTCCGGCCCGGCAAAGCCGCGCCGTCCAAACGCTCGTAATTGACACCGATGACGATCTGGTCAGTGACGAGTCTCTTGGACACGAGGTCCATCACCAGCGAATCAGTCATCTCGCACATCACCACCCTGGCCTTCTCAAAGCTATAGGGCTCCGACAGCACCTGGCCTGAGCCCAGGCTGTTCGCCGAAGGGCGGTACGCCTTGATCATGGCCATCGTGCAGGGCTCCCAGCCCCAGGCATGGTCGATGAGCAGCTCGGCATTGATGCCGAAAAGCTTATATAGGTAAGCCTCCCAGGCGGGATCGAGCGAACGGCGGGCCAGGGAGCCCATGGTATGGATCCCCGCCGCCTCGAGCTTGGCGGCTATGCCGTGGCCTACACGCCAGAAATCCGTCAGCGGCGTATGGTTCCAAAGCAGCCGGCGGTAGGACAGCTCGTCGAGCTGCGCCACCCGTACCCCGTCCTTGTCGGGTTCGGTATGCTTGGCGACGATGTCCATTGCCACCTTTGCCAGATACAGGTTCGTGCCTATGCCGGCCGTGGCGGTGATCCCCGTCGTGCCCAGCACGTCGCGGATCATCCGCATCGCCAGGTCATGGGCGGACACATTGTACGTAATAAGGTAATCGGTAGCGTCTATGAACACCTCGTCTATGGAATAGACATGGATGTCTTCCGGTGCGACATATTTCAGATAGATGGAATAGATCCTGCTGCTGACCTTCATGTAGAGAGCCATTCTGGGGGTGGCCGTGATATACTCCAGGCGCGGCCTCCGCGTCCGGTTGATCTGCGCGACCTTCTGCACCACCTCGAAGAGGCGCGGCCTGCCGCCTATGCCGAAGGCCTTCAGCGCCGGCGATACCGCCAGGCAGATGGTCTTGTCAGTGCGGGAGGCGTCCGCGACGACGAGGTTCGTCGTCAGCGGATCCAGCCCCCGCTCCACGCACTCCACCGAGGCGTAGAACG
>CAMJHW010000061.1 GCA_946405645.1 uncultured Bacteroidales bacterium | reverse complement strand
TAGTTGGTCGAGGCGAAGTCAGTGCTGCGGCCGCTGAGCTCGTCATTGACCTCCAGGGCCGGCCAGTCGAGGGGGAGCACCCTGTCCTCTTCTCCGGTATTCATGATACAGAATGCCCAGGCGCCGCCGACGAGCGGCTTGAACCAGTACTGGAGATTGTCTTCGTTCCTCAGGCGCAGTCCCTGGATGCCGAGAGGATCCTGGTCGACGGCGATCATGTCCTTGTTACGGATGATCTCCAGGGTCTCGGGGGTGATCTTGGTTAGGTCGTTGCCGAGGATGAGGGGAGCAGCCATCATGCACCACATGGTGAAATGCGCCCTGTCCTCGCTGTCCGTCATCTCGTAATAGACTCCGTCTACGGTAATGTTGTTTCCGACCTCGAGCATGTCCGGGTCGTTCCAGTGGCCGGGGCCGGCATACTGCCTCAGAGGCTCGTTCTTGTCGATGATCTCAAGCACGCTCTGGGGCTTCCACCTGCGGCGTCCGTTCTCATCATAGCTGGTCTCCACGGGCAGGAATGCAGGTCCGATGTCGCCGGTAGTCCTCCAGGAATGTCCCACGTCGGCAGCCCATTCCCACGGCTTGTTCGAACCCCATTCGCACATGCTGAAGAAGATGGGCCTTCCGGCCTTGCGCAGTGCGTTGCGCATCAGGGTATAGGCGCCCTTGGGGTTTACGTCGTTGGTGAAGCACCAGTCGTATTTCAGGTAATCTACTCCCCAGGCGGCGTACGTGATGGCATCCTGGTACTCGTGTCCGAGGCTGCCGGAGTAGCAGGCGCAGGTGAAGTTGCCGGCGTCGCTGTAGATGCCGAGCTTGAGCCCTTTACCGTGCAGGTAGTCGGCGAGGGCCTTCATCCCGGAAGGGAATTTCTCAAGGTCTTCGTGGATGAATCCGTTCTCGTCACGCTCTCCGTGCCATCCGTCATCGAGGTTGAGATAGACGTATCCGGCATCTACGAGTCCAAGCTCCACCATAGCTTCTGCAGTAGCCTTGATCAGATCCTCGTTGATATCGGTCATGAAGCAGTTCCAGGAACTCCAGCCCATCTGGGGGGTGTCGGCCACACCTTCCCACTTGGGGAGGTTGGCATTGGGACGGGGCCGCTGAGCTCCGGCTTCGATGCCGGCAGCAAGCAGCGCGGCGGCCGTCAGGAGTATGATAAGTCTTTTCATATAAGCAGTTTATCTTCTTGTTACTTCCCTGTCAAGAGGCAGGTTGGAGAAAGTAGGGGTAGCCACTGCCGCGGCATCCCATCCGTCGGGATACCCGAATACTGTGAAGTCGATGATGCCCAGGGGACTGTTCTTGGGCCAGTCGGTCACCGTCAGCCTTACGAAACGGCAGTTGACGGGTTTGAACTCTTCGAAGATGGTGTCTTTGGAGTCGGTGTTGCCGGTCTTGTCCAGGACGGTGTCGAACTTTTCGCCGTCCTGCGATACCTCAAGTTTGTACTTGTAAACGGGAAGTACCTGCGCTGCGCCGAAGCCGCGCCTGCCGCCTCCGCCGAACATCACGCGCATGGCGTCCACGGTGAAATGTTGGACGACATCGAAGCGGGTGGCGGGGGAGAGCTCGACTGTGATGGCAGGCTGTGCATCAGTTGCCTCGGGCATCCAAACGGTTCCGCTGTAGTTGTCCACGGCGAACGCCGCGGGGAATCCGTTCTGCTGCGACGAGAACTTCGACAGGGCGTTCATGGCGTTCATCTTGTTGATGGTGACCGGGATGGAAGCGGGAACGTCCTTCTTTGCGACGGTACCCGGAGCCGGCTGTGGAGTGTCGGTGACGGTGCAGTACATCAGTCCGTCGGAGTCGAACTCGACCTTGTCCATACCGATGCGGCGTCCCCCGGGAGGATTGGAGAGCACTATGGTGTAGAACTGCCACCACTCATCCTTGTCCTTGAGCTTAACGATGGATCCGTGGGCGGTGCCGGTGACGAGTCCCTCGGTCTTCCTGAGCAGGGGGTTGTTGGGAGCATAGGTGTATGGTCCGAGCGGGGAGGTGGCGGTGTAGTAGCCTTCTGCATAGGTCTTCCACTGGGTGCCGGAAGCGGAATACTCCAGATAGTAGATACCGTTCCTCTTGATGACCCAGGGACCTTCGATCCAGGCGACTCCGGGATATTCGTTCATCTCGCCGTAGCGCTCCCAGGCGTGCATAGGGTTGAAACCGAACAGATGCGTGGGTTTGTCCATGAACTCGGTCATGTCATTGGGATTGAGCTTGACGCCATAGATGCCGCTGATGCCGCGTCCCGGCCAGAACAGGTAAGGCTGGTTGTCGTCATCGATGAATATCTTGGTGTCGAAGCCTCCGTTCCATCCGTTCTCCACGGGACCCGTATTCTTGAAAAGGCCGAGGTCGGTGTAGGGACCGAGGGGATTGTCGGCGACATATACGTGGTCGCTGTTGCCGGTGAGGTAGAACTTTCCGTTGAACTTGACAAGGTCCGGAGCCACCGGGATGTGCTCCACTGCGTGGAACTCCCAGTTCAGGAGGTCGTCGGACACCCACATGCCGCCGCCCGTGCAGCACATGTAATACTTGCCGCCCTCCTCGAGGACAGTAACGTCACCGCTTGCATTGCCTCCCTGGCCGATAGGCATCGGGAGGGGATTGCAGTAGTACTTCTGGCCGAAGGCGCAGACCGCCGTCCCCATGAGGAATACGGCAGTAATGATTGATTTGATCTTCATGGCGGTTATTGGTTATTAGAGTTTGTCAGTGTGGGGATGAAGGAATGAAGAACGTCAGCGTATCTTCGCCTTGTATCGGGTCGAGACCTTCCCGTGGGAGATGTTCAGAAGCTTTTTGGAGAGCATCTTCTTTCGGATGGGGGCGACAAGGTCGGTGAAGATGACACCGTCGAGGTGGGACATCTCGTGCTGTACCATCCTGCAGGCGAACTTGTCGAGCTTCTCTGTTACTTCCTTGAAATTTTCGTCGTAGTAGCGGACCGTCATGCTTTCGGGGCGCTGGACGTCTGCATAGACACCGGGGACGCTTAGGCAGCCTTCGTTGTACTCGCACTGCTTTTCGCTTTCTTCCAGGACGACGGGATTGATCATCACGCGCTTGAAATCCGCCAGATAGTCATAGACGTCGGCCATTACGGTTCCGTCGATGATGATCACCCGCTGGCTGACGCCGATCTGGGGTGCGGCGAGGCCGCATCCGTCGGCCACCGCCAGCGTGTCCTTGAGGTCGGTGATGAGCTGGGTGAGCTCTTCCTTGCGGCTGAGGTCCGCTTCCTGCGCCCTGGCCCGGAGCACTTCCGAGCCGTAGAGATAGATAGGTTGTATCATAGTCCTTTGGCTTTTCTGTCCATGTATCCCTGGAGGATGATGGCTGCGCTGATCCTGTCGACGGAAGATTTGTTCCTGCGGTCCTTGTACTTCATGCCTCCTTCGATCATAGCCCTGTGGGCAAGGACTGAGGTGAAGCGTTCGTCCTCAAGCTCCACCGGTACGCCGGGGAAGGCTCTCTTGAGGACGGGAAGGAACGCGTCCACGTCCGCGGCCGCTTCCGACGGCTTGCCGTCGAGGTTCATCGGATACCCCACGACAAAGCGCGTTATGGTTTCTTTTTGGGAGTATTTTTGAAGATAATCTATTATCTTTGCAGACGGTACCGTGTCGAGTGCGGATGCGAATATCCCGAGGGGGTCGCTGGCCGCGAGCCCCGTGCGTTTCCTTCCGTAGTCGATGCCGATCAGTCTTTCCATTGACTGCAAATTTAATGAAAAAGTATGTCAGGACAAAATAAAGAGCCGAAAGTACGGAACTTCCGCCTGTCCCTCGTGGACGACATGACACACAGGAAGCTGTGGGTGCTTCACTTCACCAAGCCCGGTTTCCTTGTGACCGTCATTTCGGCCGTCGTAGTGCTCTTCGCCATCGTCTATGCCTTGCTGGCATATACTCCGCTGCGCACTTCCATTCCCGGCTATCCTGATGCCCATACCCGCCGCGCCGCCATCCAGAACGCCATCCGCATGGATTCCCTCGAGAACGTCATCAGCCGTTGGGAGTATTACTCCGAGAATATGCTTCGGGTCATCGAGGGCGAGGCGCCGCTGCCTGTCGACAGCGTCATCCGCCTTGCGGATGCAGCCGTCGCCAGCGGGCGCGACGCCGCCTTCCTCGCTCAGAGGGACTCCGCCCTCCGCGATCTGGTAAACGCCGAGGAACAGTTCGGGGTGACCGACCGTCAGGAACGCGCGCTCCCTATCGAGGGCATGCATTTCTTCACTCCTCTCAAGGGAGTGGTCTCGCAGGGCTTCGACGGCGTCCTCCATCCCTATGTCGAGATCTCCGCCCCGGCCAATTCCGTCGTGATGGCAGTGCTGGACGGTACCGTCATTTTCGACGGATGGGATGACGGCTCCGGATACACCGTCGCCATCCAGCACGAAGGCGGCATCATCAGCATCTACAAGCACAACGCCAAGCTCTTGCACAAGACCGGTGACCGTGTCTCTTCCGGCGCTTCCATAGCCCTGGCCGGCGACCACCTCCGTTTTGAGCTTTGGTACAGGGGCGCGGCGGTCGATCCCGCGAAATACATCGTTTTCTGATGAAGAGAAGGATTGCTATACTTGGCTCTACCGGGTCCATTGGCAGACAGACCCTCGATGTGGTGCGGCAGCACCCGGACCTTTTCCAGATAGAGCTGCTCACTGCCAACAACAGTTCGGAACTCCTTGTTTCACAGGCTCGCGAATTCGACTCCAACAGCGTGGTTATCTGCAACGAGGCCCGTTATCGCGAGGTTGCGGACGCCCTTCAGCCCGAGGGCATAAAGGTCTTCGCCGGTATCGATTCGGCGTGTGACCTGGTGGCAGGAGACAATATCGACATAGTCGTCGCTTCAATGGTGGGGTTCAGCGGCCTGGCGCCGACCGTCGCCGCCGTCAAGGCGGGCAAGGTCATTGCCCTGGCCAACAAGGAGACGCTCGTCGCGGCGGGCTCCGTGGTCATGGGCCTTTCGGAAGAGTACCATGCCCCCATCCTCCCCGTCGATTCAGAACATTCCGCCATCTTCCAGTGTCTGCTGGCGGCGCAGGGCAATGCCCTGAGCCGCATCCATCTCACCGCCTCAGGCGGGCCTTTCCGCACCTGGGACAGGACGAAGATAGCATCGGCCACCAAGGCCATGGCGTTAAAGCATCCCAACTGGAACATGGGCGCCAAGATCACTATCGATTCCGCGACGATGATGAACAAGGGCTTCGAGGTCATCGAGGCGCGCTGGCTCTTCGATGTGGAACCCGACCGAATCAACGTGGTAGTACATCCCGAGTCCATCATACATTCCATGGTGGAGTTCGAGGATGGGGCGGTTATAGCCCAGCTTGGCCATCCCGACATGCGGGAGCCCATCCAATTCGCGATCGGCTTCCCGGACAGGCTTCCGCTCAACAACAGGAAGCTTGATTTCGCCGCGCTCGGAAGCCTGAGTTTCTCCGAGCCGGACCTTGACCGCTTCCCGGCCCTGGGCCTCGCTTTCGAGGCCATCCGCCGGGGCGGCAACATCCCTTGCGTGCTCAACGCAGCCAACGAAGCCGCCGTCGCGGCATACCTTCAGGACCGTATCGGATTCTACGATATTTCGGGGATTGCCGAAAAATGCATGGAAGGTGCGGATTTTGCAGCGAATCCCTCGCTCGACGACATCTTCGCCTCGAATGATTGGGCGCTCCGCCGGGCCAATGAACTGATAGACAAATGGTAGTATTGATAAAGACGCTCCAGGTGATACTGGCCCTCTCGGTGCTCATCATCATTCACGAGTTCGGCCATTTCACCTTTGCGAAGCTTTTCGGCATACGGGTGGACAAGTTCTTCCTGTTCTTCGATGCGGGAGGAGTCAAGCTCTTCTCGTCCAAGGAGACCAAGTGGTTCACCAAGATCTTCCCGAAGGCCGCCAAGGCAGAGACGGAGTACGGTATCGGATGGCTTCCGCTGGGCGGCTATTGCAAGATCAACGGAATGATCGACGAGTCCATGGACCTGGAGAGTCTGAAACACGATCCCCAGCCGTGGGAGTTCCGTTCCAAGAAGGCATGGCAGCGCCTGCTGGTGATGGCCGGAGGAGTGTTGTTCAACTTCATCTTCGCCATCATCGCATACAGCTGCATACTCGGCATCTGGGGACAGGCCTATTTCTCGAACGAGGACAATGCCATCTATGTCAACGACCTGGCATATGAGATGGGCTTCCGCAGCGGCGACCGCATCCTCGCGTTCGACGACTACGTTCCGGAGAACTTCAGCATGCTGCAGGCCGACCTTGCCAGGCGCAACGTCCGCAAGGCTACGGTGCTGCGCGGGACCGACACCCTGGACATTTACATCGACCACTCGATGATCGGGGAGGTCCTCAATACTCCCGGGATGTTCGACCTGGCAGTTCCTTTCGTGGTGGACTCCTTCATGGAAGGGTCGCCCAACGTCGGCAGCGGCTTGCAGAAGGGAGACAGGGTGGTATCCATAGAGGGCAGGGAAGTGCCATACGTGCAGGACTCGCGTCCTGTGCTGGAGACCTTCGCCGGACAGACCGTATCCGCAGTGGCGCTTCGCGAGGCGGATTCGCTTCAGGTCCGGCTGCAGGTCGACACTGCAGGCCGCGTCGGAGTGTATATGGCCATGCCCGGCTACCAGACCCGCAGGTACAACTTCCTGACGGCCATCCCGGCAGGATTCAAGGAGACGTTCTCCACCATCGGCGGCTATGTCCGCGACCTGCGCCTGGTCGCCACTCCGAGCACTCAGGCCTACAAGTCGGTCGGCAGTTTCATCGCCATCGGGCAGGTGTTCCCGAGCACTTGGGACTGGTACCGCTTCCTGGAGCTGCTGGCGCTGCTTTCCATCATGCTGGGTGTGATGAATCTGCTGCCCATCCCCGGTCTCGACGGCGGACACATCATGTTCACGCTGTATGAGATGTTGACGGGGCGCAAGCCCAGCGACCGTTTCCTGGTCATCATGCAGATCATAGGCATGGTACTGCTGATGGCGCTTATGTTCCTGGCTTTCGGGAACGATATCGGAAGACTGATCAAATAAAACTCAAAGATATGAAACGTATTTTCCTTTTCCTGGCGGCAACCGTCGCCATCATCGGGCTCGCTTCCTGTTCACGCGGGTACCGGAAGGCCATCCTGCCGAACGTCAGCGGCAAGGCCGGCGAGGTCATCGTCGTAATCGAGAAGGCTGACTGGGAGGGAGCGCTCGGCAACGAAGTGCGCGAGCTCCTGGCCGCCGATTGCCCTTGGCTCTATATCCGCGAGCCGCTTTATTCCGTCGTCAATGTCCCTCCGGGAGCCTTTGCCGACATGTTCAAGATCCATCGCAACATCGTTCTCTTCCAGATCGATCCGCAAGTGGTCAACACCGGCCTTTTGATCAAGAATGACGCCTGGGCTTCGCCTCAGGTAGTCCTTCAGGTGAGCGCGCACGATGCGGACGAGGCTCTTTCCATCCTCAAGGAGAAAGGCCCGACTATCGTCAGCGCCATCGAGCAGGCGGAACGCGACCGCGTGATCCAGAACACCATTCTCTACGAAGAGAGCCTCATCGCCAAGGAGGTGAGGGAGATCTTCGGCGGATCGCCGCATTTCCCTTCGGGATACAAGCTGAAGACCAAGACCGACGATTTCGTGTGGGTTGCAGACATCAAGCAGTATACCCAGCAGAGCGTTCTCATCTACAAGTATCCCGCTCACGGCGAGGATGATTTCAAGGTCGAGAACATCATCGCCAAGCGCAACGAGGTCCTTCAGACCAACGTCCCCGGCATGTTCGAGGGCACTTATATGACCACAGCCGAGTACATCACCCCCACAGTCCAGTTCATCAAGTACAAGGGACGCGAGTTCGCGGAGACCCGTGGTTACTGGGAAGTGCAGGGAGACTATATGGGTGGTCCCTTCGTCTCGCACACATTCTATAGCCAGGATGGTACGGAAATCATTGTCGCAGAAGCGTTTGTCTATGCTCCCAGATACGACAAGCGCCAGTATCTAAGGCAGGTCGAGTCCTTGCTCTACTCGTTTGAGTGGAAAAAGGATTGAGAGAAATAGATAAATATTTTTGGTCAGACGGAAAATAATTCATACCTTTGCGTTCCATTCGTGAATAGCGTCTGGAAATGGTGGGTTCGTATAACGGCTAGTACTTAGGATTTTCATTCCTACAATA
>CAMJHW010000060.1 GCA_946405645.1 uncultured Bacteroidales bacterium | reverse complement strand
CACCAGATGGTTAGAACGATTTTTGCAGAGCAGCTCTATCGCGCGTTCACCATCATGCGTGGTGAACCCTATCATCACGAATGACAATGGGAGGAAAGAAATATAACTGGAGGGACTATCTAGCGTGGGGGCTTCTGCTCCTCAGCGTCTTTACGCTTGTCTGGGCCACTGCGATCGACCATTCGCCGGGCAATACCGACCAGGCCGCCAGGCGCGTGGAGAAGGTCCTCGCCCGGCGGATGGCCCGTCTAGACAGTTATATGGAAAAGGCCCTGGACGGGAACTGGACCGAGTGGATGGAGCTCGACAAGCTCCCGTCCGACATGGTGGTCTACCGCTATGTCGACAACGTCCTGCAGTCCTGGGACCATACCTTCACCGTCCTTAACGACGACATCCGCTCCCGGGTGCTGTTCCAGCGCCTGACCGATCCCAACAACAATTTCACCTCGCCGTTCTCCGACCTTACCGATGAACCTTCGTTCCTGAACATAGGCCAGGAATGGTACCTGGTGAAGATGGCGGTACGGAACGAATGCAAGGTCATCGGCGGCTTGAACGTCGTGGACGAGATGGACCGCCGCAGCACAAACAAAGCCAATCCGGTGCTCCACCTCGACGACCGTTTCTCCGTGGTGCCGCTCTCGACAAGCGGCGGGTCCACGGTCAGCCTGGACGGCCGCCCGCTCTTCAAGATACTGCAGGAAACGCTGCGAAGCGCGCCCATGGCCAATTCCTATCTCGTCTGGGCCGCTCTGGCGATTTTCATACTGGCCATGCTGGTGTTCCTGTCCGCGCGCCGGACCAAACGCCGTTTCATCATTGCCATCGTATCCATCGCAGCCGCCTTGTCCGCGATGTACATCTGGGGAACCGGCGCGCGGAACAGTTCATACCTGTTCTCCCCTACGCTCTATGCCGACGGACAGTTCCTGTATTCGCTCGGCGCCGTGCTCATCATCAACATGACCATCCTGGCGCTGACGCTTTGCGTGTACCTGATGCGCTTCGACCTGTTCCGCTTCCAGCAGGTGCGGGCGCGCTCCCGCTGGCCCCGCATCCTGTTCCCGCTGCTCACGGTCGCCGCAATGGTGGCCGTCATCATCTATACGCACAAGGCCTTCAGCAGCATAGTGCTGAACTCCAACATCAACCTCGAGCTCTATAAACTCGGCGAGCTCAGCACATACAGCGCCATAGTCTATATCTCGTTCCTGACGATGCTCGTCAGCATTCCGCTGATGGCGCAGTTCCTCCGGCCGACTGTCAAGTCGCTCACCGGCTTCAATTTCGACTCTTTCACCGGAGTCAACAGGACGCTTTTCGCCGTCGCCATCGGAATCTATTTCGTAGCCGTTTCGGCCAGCCTTGGTTTCCGAAAGGAACAGAACCGCATCGACGTCTGGGCCAACAGGCTGTCGGTGGACAGGGATATCTCTCTTGAGCTTCAGCTGCGCCGCGTCGAGATGCCCATCTCCGACGATTTCTTCATCGCTTCGCTCTCGGCTTTGCCGAGCTCGGCCCCGACCATCCTTAACCGCATCGTCGACAACTACATGTACAACGTCGCGCAGGACTACGACGTCTCGGTCGTGCTGATGGAATCCGAGGAGCGCGATCCCGCGCTGCTGGCCTATTTCAATGAGCGCATACGCTCGGGAGTCAAGATCCATGACAATTCCCGCTTCTTCTATACCACTTCCCTGTCCGGACATCCGCGCTACACTGGACTGTTCACGTTCTTCAATCAGCGGTACGGGGTGTCGTACATGCTGGTGGGCGTCGAGCCCAAGTCCAGCCGGGAGTACGGCGGGTACTCGTCGCTGCTGGACATCAACGATCCCGGCCGCGTCAATCTCCCGCCAAGGTACTCATACGCCAAATACAGCAAGCGCAATCTCGTCAGCTACAAGGGCAACTTCGCCTATCCCACCCTCCTTCCGGAGGATTTGATGCAGGCCTCCGCCTGGGGCGGTTCGAGCATGGTGCAGGACGGATACGTGCACTTCGTCACGGACGTCGATGACGACGAGATGGTCATCATCTCCCGCAAGAAGGAAGGAGTGATGAACTATGCCGTCGCAGTCGTATTCCTTGCCCTGTTCTCGTTCCTGCTCTTCTCGCTCGTGGCGCTGACGCGCAGGCGCAAACGCATCTTCGAGACTTCGTATTACAAGAACCGCATCAGCTCCGTGCTGCTGGTCTCGCTGATCGTCACCCTCATCGCGATGGCCACCGTCAGCGTATTCTTCGTCTATGAGCGCAACGACGCCAACCGGCAGGACATGATGTCCGACAAGGTCAATTCCATCCAGGCGATGCTGGCGGGAAGCTTCCGCTATGTGGACGATTACCGCCAGATCAGCTCCCAGGAACTGACCGGCCTGATGGAGAATGCCCGCAACATGTCCAAGGCCGACATTACATTGTACTCTCCCCAGGGCAAGGCATTCAAGTCCACCGCTCCCGACGTGTTCGACAGGATGCTGGTCAGCGACCGCATCAACGAAGAAGCGTACAAGAACATAGTCTACAGGAACAAGCGCTATTTCATCAACAAGGAAGTCATAGGGCAGAAGCGCTGCTACTCCCTATACGCGCCACTGTTCAACGACAACGGGCGGATGGTCGCCATAATGTGCTCGCCTTATACCGACGAGAACTACGACTTCGAGATGGAAGCGGTGATGCACCTCGTCACCATCATTTCGGTATTCCTCATCCTTCTGCTTCTTGCCCGCTTCATGTCGGGAACCGTCGTCGACAGGATGCTCGCCCCTATCGTGGAGATCGGGCGGCGCATGAACCGAACAGACATCGACAATTTCGAATACATCCAATACGACCGTAAGGACGAGATTTCCACACTAGTGGACGCATATAACCTGATGGTGGACGTCCTGGCGGAAAGTACAAAGCAACTCGCCCAGGCCGAGCGCGACAAGGCCTGGAGCTCCATGGCCCGCCAGGTGGCCCACGAGATCAAGAATCCTTTGACTCCCATGAAACTCCAGCTGCAGAGGATCATCCGCCTGAAGCAGCGCGGAGCGGAAGGCTGGGAGGACAAGTTCGACGAGGTGGCGAAGGTCGTGCTCGACCACATCGACATCCTTACCGATACCGCCAATGAATTCTCCACCTTTGCCAAGCTCAATACTGAAGAGATGTCAAGGATAAACCTCGACGCACTCCTCCAGGAGGAGATATCGATGTTCGACAACAAGGACAACATGGAGTTCACCTATTTCGGAATGGAAGGAGCTATGGCGATGGGGCCCAAGCCGCAGCTGACACGCGTGTTCGTCAACCTGATCACCAATTCCGTCCAGGCGATAGACATCCAGCAGCAGGAGATGAAGGAAGCCGGGAAGGATCCCGGCAAGGGCCATGTCATAGTGTCCCTGCGCAATTCGTCGCAGGACGGTTTCTACGACATAGTGTTCGAGGACAACGGCCCCGGCGTCAAGCCTGAGAATCAGCCCAAGCTGTTCACTCCGAATTTCACCACCAAGAGCGGAGGCACGGGCCTGGGCCTGGCCATCTGCCGCAGCATCCTCGAGAGATGCGGCGCCGACATCACCTATTCCAAGTCATTCTCGCTCGACGGTGCCTGTTTCACCATCCGCTATCCGAAGGAATAGGCTAATCTGTGTAATATTTGAAGATCATCGGGGTGAAGTTGTTGAAGAACTGACGCCAGATGCGCCAGTCGCGGCCGCCCGTCATCACGTAGAAAGTATGGTCGAGATGGATGTAGGACAGGGTCTCGTGCAGTCTCTGTGACGGTGCATAGGCGACCGTATCCGCAGTTCCGCAACCTGTCCAGAACAGTTTGACGCCCGCTTTCTTTATCCTAAGGAAATCATCGACGAGATGGCCGTTGTCCTCAACTCCGCAGCTCAAGGGCAGGACGAAATCGAAGAGCCCGGTATACATTATGGCGGTATTGATGACTGTCGTGCCGCTGGCCCCGATGCCGCAGGCGGCACGGGCGGATTTCTTACGGATTGCGCGATAGTTCGCCTCGACGAAAGGAATGATCTCGTTGACGAAACTGCTCATGAACACTGAGGAGGAAGCCGTGCGGGAATTGTGCACCTCAGGAAGGCCCAGGAGCGGAGACGCCTGCATGGCGGGATTGCAGTTGGGCATGACGACGATCATGGGCACGGCGCGACCGGTCTCGATGAGACGGTCCAGCACCTGCGCTATACGCCCCATCGCAAGCCAGGTCTCCTCATCTCCTCCCTCATCGTGAAGGAGATACAGGACGGGGTACTGTTTCTTCTTGTCGCGGCCATAACCGTAGGGAGTATAGACCGCCATGCGGCGGTTGGTGCCGATGAGCTTGCTGTCATACCAGACATACGAGACATCTCCCCTGTGCGAAGCCTGGACGTAGCCCTGCGAGCGCGGGCCGTCCACGACGAAGAAGTTGCAGTAATCGGTTCCGTGATACTGGACATTGCCGTTCGAAGGGTCCAGCGACGGAACTCCGTCCACTAAATAACGGTAAGTGTAGAAATCGCCCTGAAGTCCCGTGAGCTTCAGCTCCCAAACTCCCTCGCGTTTGCTCATCAGGGCCGGGGAATCCAGCCAGCTGCCTTCCACCCTCACATCCGACACGTACTCGCCCGGGAAGCGCAGTATGACGGTATCCGCTACGAACTCGGGAGAGACTATGCGGTCCGGCATACGGAAATCAGTAAAATCCTGGGCGCGCAGGGAAGGAAGCAGGGCGAGCAACAGTGCCGCAAGGAAGGACAGGCGTTTCATCGACTTCTTGAAATTTTGCCAAATATACTCAAAATGACGGTTTTTTTCCTACCTTAGCGCGAGTTAGTAGTCTGTTTATGCTCGGAACGATCGTCAATACCGGCTGCATCATCGTCGGTTCGCTCGTCGGGACCCTTTTCAAGAAAGGTCTCGGCGAGAAATATTCTACTACCCTCTTCCACGCAATGGGCCTCGCTTCCCTAGCGCTAGGCGCTAATTCCTTCGTGCAGAACATGCCGAAAAGCGAGTTTCCCGTCCTTTTCATCCTGAGCCTTGCCATAGGCGGGCTAATAGGCACGGCCCTTGACCTCGACGGCCACGTCAAGCGGCTCGTCGCCCGGCAAGCCGGAGAAGGCCTGGCCAAAGGTCTCATTTCCGCCTGCCTCCTCTACTGCATCGGCACTTTCTCAATCGTGGGGCCCGTGATGAGCGCACTCAATGGCGACAATACCTTCCTTTTCACTAACTCCACGCTGGACCTGGTGACATCGACGGTGTTCGCCACCACCTTCGGCATCGGCATGATCCTGGCCGCTCCCGTCCTGTTCTGCTGGCAGGGGATATTCTTCCTGATTGCGAAACTCGCATCGAACTCGCCGTTGCTGCAGGGCACGCTCGTGAACGAGCTTGCCATAGTCGGAGGAGTGCTCATCATCTCCTCCGGACTCTCCATCCTCGACATCAAGGACTGCAAGACTCTCAACTTCCTGCCATCGCTGCTGGTACCCGTCGCCTGGTTCCTCATCAAGTCCTTTTTTTGATACAAATGCCCGCCACACTGCGGGCAAAAGCGAAAGATTGGCTATATTTGTCCTGCTAAAACTAATAAAAGGATGAAAAAGCTGCTGATCCTGCTTTCACTTTTGCTTTCCGTCCAGGGCTTCGCCCAGGATAAATTCATCGCTCCCAGCGTCGATCCCCAAGCGGACTCGCTGGCCATTTTGCGCGTGCGCGCCAGGATGGACTCCATCCGCCAGCACCGCCCGACAGTGGCGGTGGTCCTGGGCGGAGGAGGCGCCCGCGGCATGGCGCACCTCGGCGTTCTACGTTATATGGAAGAGATGGGCATACCCGTCGACCTGATAGGCGGCACCAGCATGGGAGGCCTTGTCGCGGGCCTCTACGCATTCGGCTATGATGCAATGTATCTGGATTCGCTGGTCCGTGCCATCGACTGGACGGTGATGATGTCGGACAAGGTCCCCGACAGCTACCAGACATACGAGGTCCGGCGCAACAAGGAACGTTTCGCGATCAGCATCCCCTTCCACTATGACGACGAAGACCTTGAGAACAGGATCAAGAAGCAGCTCAGATACGACAAGAATTACGAGCAAAGCGACACCCGTACGGGTGACATGGGCCAGGAAATGATCGCCAAGATAGGCCTGGGCCTCCCCGATGGTTTCCTCTTCGGCTTCAATGTCCGCAACACCCTCAGCTCCGTCTCGGTAGGCTACCAGGATTCGCTCACCTTCGACAAACTCCCGGTACCGTTCTATTGCGTAGCCACCGACATGCTCAGCCTCAACGAAAAGAACTGGACCGCCGGCCATGTCGTGGACGCCATGCGCTCCACCATGGCCATCCCCGGGTATTTCCGCCCGGTCCGTCTCGAAGGCATGGTGCTCAGCGACGGAGGAACGCGCAACAATTTCCCGGTCGACCTGGCCAAGGCCATGGGGGCCGACATCATCATCGGTTCCGAAATGCCTTCCGTCCGTGACCTTGCGGACCTCGGCGGACTGGCCAACCTCGCGATGCAGAACATCACTCTCATGTCCGCCGACATCAGCGAGACCAACAGGGATATGACAGACATCCTGCTCCAGCATGAGCTTGCAGGCTATACCATGCTCTCTTTCGACTCGGCGAGCATAGATGACATCATAGCGCAGGGCTACGCCTGCGCACAGGATCACAAGGATGAGTTCGATGCCATCGCCCGCAGGCTGGGCATCCAGCCTGAAGGCCCACGTCCGGCCCCAGCGACGGGCCCTCGCGCCATCGACATTTCAAAACACAAAGTCAAGGTCAGCGAGATCCGTTATGAAGGCATCACTCCGAAAGAGTCGGAGTTCATCATCAGCCCAGCCCTTCTGCCGCGCGACGGAATGTACGGCCGCACCGAAATCGAGCATGTGCTCTCAGCCCTCTACGGCACCAAGGCTTTCGAATCCGTCACCTACCGTCTCAGCGGCTCCGAAGAGCCTTACATCCTTATCTTCGAATGCCAGAAAGGCCAGACCCACGAAGTTGGAGTCGGCGTACATATCGATACCGACGAAGCCGTCTATGTCAGCGCTCATCTCGGCCTTGGCGCCAGGAAGCTTTCCGGACTGCGCTTCATATCCGAAATCAAGATAGGAGAAGTCACCGAAGCCAACGTCGAGCTCTCATATAAGCCCCTCGCCCAGCTCCCGGCTTTCGGTTTCGCGTCCAAGAACTCCTACAAGAGCTTCAGCTACTGGGACGACGGCTCCAAAGTCCGATACAACGGCATCAATACCCGCGCTGAGATCTATGCCAAGGACACGAGGATGATTTATGGCACCACACGTATAGGATTCGCTTACGACACGGAACCCTACGAGAACTATCTCGACCAGTTCATGCAGTGGAGGGGATGGGATTTCCGGAGCAAATGGCTCTCTACCTTTGCCGAGATCCGTTACGATAAGTTCAACGAGAGTTATTTCCCCACCAGTGGTTACCGCTTCTGCCTGAATACCCGGTATGTCTTTGACGGTTACTCCATCTACCTGGAGGACGAAGGCATGGAGTCCGAGGATCATTATGAGGACAAGGTCCCTCCCTACAGCGTAGGTGTAGCCAGCTTCTCCGGAGTCGTCCCGATGGGAGGACGCGTGATCATGCAGCCTTCCCTCTACTTCGGATGGCAGACCGAGTATCCCGGACACATGAACTTCGTGCACACCTTGGGAGCAGGAGGTACGTTGGCCGGCAGGTATATCGACAACCAGATTCCTTTCTTCGGATTCAACATTGGATTCCACACCTGCGGCAGCTTCGCCGCCGTGGCGCAGATGGACTTCCGCTACCGCATCAACCACAAGAATTTCTTCACGTTGAGGGGAGGAGTGTTCCAGGACAAGGATTATATCAAGGATATCGTCACCACCAGACCCACGGCATATGCCTTCGGTGTCGAGATAGGGCAGAAATCCATTGCCGGCCCCATGACGCTTGGAGTACAGTGGTGCGACATGACGGGATTCTCGATGTCGCTTTCAGTGGGGTTCGACTTTTAGAAAAGCTTGCTCACGCGGAGGTTTTTTCGCAAAAGATTATTATCTTTGGAAAGCATATATCGGATATGAAAGAGACAACGAAAGCTTTTTTCAGGCATCTCCTGTCGGTAGTCCTGGGTATCATCATCACGTTCAGTGTCCAGGGCATCATCGACCGCGCCCATGTCCGCCGCGAGGTACGCTCCGCCCTGGAGCTGGTCCGTTCCGAACTCGTCGCCAACATCGACGACATCAACAC
>CAMJHW010000059.1 GCA_946405645.1 uncultured Bacteroidales bacterium | reverse complement strand
CTACGAATATAGCCAGGCTGTTGCAGCCTGGCTATATTCGTCTATCTTGCAGCTATTGTAAATAATGCCGGAAATTGCTAAATTTGTTTCTAATATGCATTAAAGTGCGCAGCAATGAATAAAAAAACCTTGATCACCCTCATCGTCGTGGCGGCCATTTTCCTGCTCGGGATAACGGCCGGTGTCGTATATCTGTACAAAGGTGATTCTGGCAAGCGGAGAGTTTCTGTTCCGGGCAAGGTCAATGTCGAAGCTCAATTCCCTCTGCTGCGCGCTGTCCCGTCCGATGCTGTCGCCATCCTCACCATGGGCGGTACCGAGGCCGGGACGACCTTGCTCACAGACGGGACCAAGGCGTTCAGCGCCTTGATACTTGATGCGAGGAGGGACTCCTGTGCCACCTTCGTAAGACGCTTGGGAGAGGATGTTGAGGGCGGAAGGCTCGCCGCATTGCGCTCGGAGCCAATGGCTCTCTCGCTGCACTACAGCGGCTCTCTCGCCCCACTCTTGTTGCTCGGCATGCCGGCCGCGGTCTCAGACTCGACCGATATGGTCCAGCATGTCCGCAATCTTGCCGGCGCCTGCGGCCTCTCCAGCTCCTTCTACAGCGACGGAGGCTTGAATATGCTTCTGGTCTCCGCTTCGGAGACTCTTGTGAATTCTTCCCTCAGGCATCAGACAGAGGGCCTTTCCATCCTTGCCAACAAGGAATTCAGCAACTGCCTGGGCAGTGCCGTCGGAAAGGATGTCCTGTTCCTTTCCCATACTTATGCCCCGAAGCTGCTTCAAGGTTTCTTCCAACGTCCCGTCTACCGTCATGCCGATTTCTTCAAGACCGTAGCGTCGTGGACGGTCATGTCCCTTTCTTCACTTGACGAGAAATCCTTCTCTGCCAAGGGACGTCTTTCATCGGGACGCAGCGCGGACACATTCGCCGGAGTTTTCGCCACCGCCAGGATGGAGATTCCCGGATTCACCAAGGCCATCCCTTCCGGGACGGTTTTCGCTTTGTCCGTTCCCATGGCCGACCAGGGCGACTACCTTGCGGCTTACAGGAAGTATCTCGACGCTTGCTCCAAGCTCGGTCCCAACGAATCTGCCGTCTCCAGATTGGGCCGTTCCGCCGGCACCAATCCCGATTCCTGGGCGAAGTCCCTTGCCATCAAAGAGGTGGCCAAGGCGCAGTGGCGCGTCAAGGACGATACATACGAGGCCATCTTCGTGAGAGTGGGCAGAAAGGATTATTCATTGATATTCAAGGGCCTGGAAGCTTCCAGTGAAAAGGATTACGCCATCTCCGCGCAGCCCTACGCCTTCGGCGGCTTTGCTTCCGTGCTCTTCGGAAACTTCTTCTCCCTCGCTGACGAGAGCAGCTTCGCATTCACCGGCGAATGGATCGTGAGCGGAAGCCGCGCCGCCGTTTCCGACTATGTCGAACGCTACTCCACGGGAGACGTCCTACAGGCCCTGCTGAATGATACTTCCTCCATGCCGGCAACGCTCGGCAAGGACTGTTCTATGGCCGCCTATTTCTCTGCTGGAGCCGCCAAAGGTGAGGCGTTGTTCACTCCGGCAATGCTTTCCGCCGTGAGCGCCACCCTGGACGGCGCCGCCTTCGAACCTTGCTTCCTCGTCTGTAACGGCGACGGCTTCCAACTGGACGTCGTCCGCGTTCCGTTCATCAACAGGGCCAGCGCTCCCGCTGTCGTTTCCGACGCGGTGGTCGTGGTCCCCGCAGGACCTTTCGAAGTCCACAATTCCGGCACCGGAGGTTCGAACCTCCTGGAACAGCAGTCCAACTACTACTTGAGTTTCAAGGAGATGGATGGCAAGGGCATCTGGAGCGTCCCTTTCAGCGGCCCGCTCTGCGGCAAGGTGGAGAGCATCGACTACTACGCCAACGACAAGATACAGTTCCTGTTCGCGTCAGGCTCCAAGCTTTATCTGCTCGACCGTCTTGGCCGTTTCGTCTCGGGGTTCCCGGCCGAACTTGGCAAGGATGTCCTTCTAGGACCGGAGGCGTACGATTTCACCGGAGCCAAGGGTTATACTGTGATGGTCCTTCATACGGACAATACCATAGGAATGTACAATCTGCACGGTGCGAAGCCCGACGGATGGAAGGGTATAGCCACCGATGAGAAAATAATAGCGCTCCCCGAGCTGGTCACTGTCGACGGCACCCGGTACTGGGCAGTACGGACTGCCGTCCAGACCCAGATCTTCCCGTTCGACGGCGGTGATCCCGTATATCGTCAGGAGGGAGCCAAGTCCATCCGTCGTGACAGTGTCATCGAAGTCGATGGCAAGAACCTCAAGGTGACCTGCAACGACGGTAAAACCAGAAACATCAAACTATAAAGATGGAATACAAGTCAGTCAACAAACTTCTCGAAGAGAGTTTCAAGAAGAATTGGGAGCGCCCCGCGCTCTCGAATTATCACGGTGTCACTCTGACCTATGAGACTGTGGCCAAGAGGATCAAGCATTTGCACATCACTTTCGAGCAGTGCGGTCTCCAGAAGGGAGACAAGGTCGCCATTTGCTCGCGCAACCAGGCCAACTGGGGTGTGTGCTTCCTCGCCGCCCTTACCTATGGCGCCGTTCCCGTCCCTATCCTGCATGAGTTCAAGCCAGGCAACATACACTATCTTGTCAACCACTCCGAGGCAAAGGTTTTCTTCGTGGACGAAGTTCTCTGGGAGAGCCTCTCCGAGGCCGAGATGCCGGGTCTGTATGTCATCGTACAGATGAATACCCTCAAGTACCTGTATTCCCGCGGAGAAGAGCTGGAGGATGTCCGTAACAATCTCCCCGGAACCTTCGCCTCCATGTTCCCCGACGGTTTCACGCCAGACGATATCTCCTATTATGAGGACAAGCCGGACGAACTGGCGGTCATCAATTATACTTCCGGTACTTCCGGTTTCTCGAAAGGCGTGATGATCCCGTACAGGGCCCTTTATGCCAACATCAGGTTCGCGCACGATACCGCCGAGCCGCAGATGACCGCTGATTCCGAGATGGTGTCGATGCTGCCCAGCGCACATATGTACGGCATGATGTTCGAGTTCCTCTTCGAGATGACCATCGGCGCGCACGTCCATTTCCTTACCCGTGTCCCCAGCCCCAAGGTCATCCTGAACGCCTTCCAGGAGATCCGTCCCGACGTCATCATCGCCGTTCCCCTCATCATCGAGAAGGTGTACAAGTCCCAGCTCAAACCGATCGTGGACAGGAACAAGACATTCTTCAAGATCCCCATCCTCAACCAGCTCCTTCTGAAGAAGATCCGCAACGGCCTCATCGAGGCCTTCGGCGGCCGCTTCGAGGAGGTTATCCTCGGCGGCGCCGCCTTCAACCCTGAGGTGGAGAAGTTCCTCAAAAAGATCAATTTCCCGTTTACCGTGGGCTACGGTATGACTGAATGCGCCCCTCTCATCACTTATGTGAAGTGGTATAATGGCAAGATCGGCTCCTGTGGAAAGCCCATCACAGGCTGTCAGGTCCGAATCGATTCCGATGACTCCAGGAACATCCCCGGTGAGATCCAGATCAAGGGAGACAACGTTTTCCTGGGATATTATAAGAATGAAAAAGCTACCCGCGAAGCGTTTACCGATGACGGATGGTTCCGCACCGGAGATATGGGAGTTATCGACGAGGACGGTTACCTGTTCCTTCGCGGGCGTTCCAAGTGTATGATCCTTAGCGCCAATGGCCAGAATATCTATCCGGAGGAGCTGGAAGCCGTCATCAACAATATATCCTATGTCGTCGACTCCCTTGTGGTCGAGGAAGATGGCGGTCTTACCGCCCTGATCTATCCCGACTATCATCAGGCCGACCTTGATGGTATGACTCGTGCCGAGCTCGAGAAGCGTCTGCAGGATGCTCTCCCAGAGATCAACAAGGAGATACCCAACTACGCAAAGATACGTAAGATCGAGTTCATGCCCGAAGACTTCGAGCGTACTCCCAAGAAGAGCATCAAGCGTTACCTTTATCAAAGAAGCTAAACATGGAAAAATTCGACCACAGTTATATCGAGATGGCGTCGGTATGGGCGAGAAACTCATACTGCAAGCGTCGTCAGGTGGGGGCCTTGCTTGTCAAGGACAGGATGATCATATCGGACGGTTACAACGGTACTCCGTCCGGCTTCGAGAATGTCTGCGAGGATGAGAACGGCGTGACCAAGCCGTATGTACTCCATGCCGAAGCCAATGCCATCACCAAGGTGGCCAAATCCGGCAACAGCAGTGCCGGAGCCACGCTCTACGTCACTGCCTCGCCTTGCATGGAGTGTTCCAAACTCATCATCCAGGCCGGCATCAAGCGTGTGGTTTACAGGGATGAATATCGTCTCACTGATGGTATCGACCTGCTCCGCCAGGCCGGTGTCGAGGTCGAAAAAGTTGACTGACGATGTCTGAGAAAAGGATTTCTTCGGTCTGGGTGGCCATACTGGGCATCATTCTCGGATGTATGCTTGTCCTGACCGTCCAGAAGATTACCGAGAACAACCGTCGCCTGAACGCCCGCTATGACGATTGGCGCAAGCTCAATCTCGTACTGCAGAAGGTGGACGAGATGTACGTGGATACGGTCGACCGCAAGAGCGTGACAGACGCTGCGGTGACTGCTGCGCTTTCCAAGCTCGATCCGCATTCGGTCTATATGCCTCCGGCGGAGCTTGAGGAGTCGGAGACCGACCTTGCCGGCAACTTCGACGGCATAGGCATACAGTTCAATGTCCCTAACGACACTGCCATCGTCCTCGAAGTCATCCCAGGCGGTCCTTCCGAGAAAATCGGAATGCTGCCCGGTGACCGTCTTCTCAGGGTTGATGACAAGGTCATCGCAGGAGTGAAGTTCCCGCAGGACAGTATGGTGAGGCGGATGAAAGGTCCTGCCGGCAGCAAGGTCACGGTCACCGTATTGCGTGACGGCGTGCAGATTCCGTTCGAGATTACGCGTGGAAAAATACCCGTCCACTGTATCGACGCTTATTTCATGGTTGACGATACAACGGGCTATATCAGGCTGTCGAAATTCTCGCGTACGACGTATTCCGAGGTCCTCAAGGCTTCTGTCGAGCTTCTCGGCTCGGGCATGAAGCGGCTGGTATTCGATATCAGGGGCAACACCGGAGGTTATTTCGACCAGGCTCTGCTCCTTTCCAATCTGTTCCTTCAGAGAGGAGACATGATCGTCTATATGGAGGGCCTTCACCGCAAGCGCGAGGATTACAAGGCCGACGGCAAGGGTATCCTCAAGAATGTCGGGCTGACTGTCCTCATCGACGAGTCCAGCGCCTCCTCTAGTGAGATCTTCGCTGGCGCTATCCAGGACAATGACCGCGGCGTGATCGTGGGCAGGCGTTCGTTCGGCAAGGGGTTGGTGCAGGAGCCCGTTTACTTCACCGACGGTTCCGGCATCAGACTCACCGTCGCCCGCTTCCATACCCCTTCCGGACGCTGTATCCAAAAGCCATATTCTGATGATTATCAGTATGATATCATCAACCGTTACAATGGTGGCGAGCTTACGGCGGCCGATTCGATCAAGGTGGACCGTTCGGAGGAATACCTGACTATGGGTGGGCGCAAGGTTTACGGCGGCGGAGGCATCATCCCTGATGTCTTTGTCCCGCTGGATACTACCCTTGCCACGCGCTTCTATATCGATTGCAACCGCAAAGCCACGTCGATGCGTTTCGCGTCCGACTATTTCGACAGGTATAAGGCGGAACTGACGGGCATAGATGATTATCAGGCTCTTCTCAGGTATCTTGATTCGTCTTCCCTTGAATCGCGCTTCCTCGCGTTTGCAAAGGCTAAGGACGGCATCGTACCGGCCTCTGCCGAAGAATGGGCGGAGACTCGTCCTTACCTGATGCCTCAGGTAAAGGCCCTTGTCGGGCGTTATTCAAAGCTTGGGGACAATGCTTTCTATCATCTGTACCTCGAAATGGACGAGACCTTCGAGGAGGCGATGAAGCCTCACGAGATCATCACTGTGCGATGAACGCATAGACGATGTTCCCGACTTGACGCGCAGGGGCGGTGGGGGAGGCCGAGAATTTGGCCGAACGCGCCGCCCTTATTGCGAAGTTGCGCAGGCAGGTGTCGTCGGAGGAGATGTTGTCATCTATCTTGGCGACCAGGACATTACCTGCATTGTCCACGGTAATTATCACCGTGACTTCTCCGGACCCCATGCACCGGTATGCAGGGATGGGCAAGCGGCTGGCCTTGCGGCCGTCGAGACTGTAAGAAACTACAGACGGACCGGAATAGACTTCCTTTTGGGTCTTCTTGTCGGAACCCTCGGTGCTCGGAGGAGCTATCGGGACGTAGTCCTCCGGACTGTCTTCGCGATTGAAGGTGTTGTTGAGGGCTTCCTGAAGTCGCTCCGCATCCTTGTAGAGCTGTTCGGCATCGGTATTGCGGTCGTCCTTAAGTGCGCCGCGGTCCACGACGACATTGCGTATCGGGGTGCTTCCCTGGGCTGAAATGATCTCGTCCAGCCTGCGGCTGACCTCCTCTTTGAACGCAAGCTCCTCCTTCAGTTTCTCGATGGTCTCCTGGCGGCTGAAATCAAGCACGAAGGAGTCCTCTTTCCTGAGTGCGAGCGTAAGCTGGCTGGCCAACAATATAATAATCACCGTGAGATGAACTATCACGGTGATGTAAAGTCCGGCGCGGTCCTCTTTCTTAAGTCTCTTCACCGGAAAACCTGTTTATTTGTTGCCTACCAGCGATTTCTCGATAGTGGCCGAGATGACGTCGATGGCTACCTTGTTGTGCCCTCCCTGCGGGATGATGATGTCGGCGTAGCGCTTGCTCGGCTCGATGAACTGCAGGTACATCGGCTTGACTGTATTGGTATAGCGCTCGATGACCCAGCGTACGTCCTTGCCTCGCTCCGTAATGTCGCGGGCCATGACGCGCATCAGGCGGTCATCGTCATCTGCATCCACGAAGATCTTGATGTCCATCTGGTCGCGGAGCTCCTTGCAGGTGAAGATGAGGATGCCCTCGATGATGATGACGTCTGCGGGATCTACCGTCACGGTCTCCGTCTTGGATCGCGAACAGGATATGTAAGAATAGACGGGCTGGTGGATGGTCTTGCCGGACTTGAGGTCGGCCAGCTGCTCGCACAGGAGCTCCCAGTCGATGGCGTCGGGATGGTCGAAATTGTGGTGACGTTTCTCCTCGTCCGTAAGGTCACTGGAATCCTTGTAGTAGGAATCCTGAGGGATGATGACGACTTTTTCGCCCTTGATGTTTTCCGAGATGGCCTTGACGACCGTGGTCTTGCCCGAGCCGGAGCCTCCGGCGATACCGATAACCAGCATAGTCCTTTATATTAGAATTCAGCGTTCTTTGGAGTACGGGGGAAGGGGATGACGTCACGGATGTTGGACATGCCGGTGACGAAGAGGAGCAAGCGCTCGAAACCGAGACCGAATCCGCTGTGGGGGCAGGTCCCGAAACGGCGGGTGTCGATGTACCACTCGAGGTTGTTGCGGCTCATGCCCAGTTCGTCGATGCGGTTCTCAAGCTTCTCGAGGGAAGCCTCACGCTCGGAACCTCCGATAATCTCGCCGATCTTGGGGAAGAGGACGTCCATGGCGCGGACGGTCTTGCCGTCTTCGTTCTGCTTCATGTAGAAGGCCTTGATCTCCTTGGGATATCCGGTCAGGATGACGGGCTTCTGGAAGTGCTTCTCCACCAGATAGCGCTCGTGCTCGCTCTGGAGGTCGACTCCCCAGTACACCGGATACTCGAACTTCACGCCGTCCGCGATGGCCTTCTCAAGGATCTTTATACCTTCGGTATACTCGAGACGCACGAACTCGGTTCCTACTACTCCGCGAAGACGCTCGATGAGCTCGGGATCGTAGCGGTCGTTGAGGAACTTGATGTCGTCATAGCAGTTCTCGAGAGCGTAACTCACCAGATGCTTGATGAAATCCTCGGCGAGGTCCATGTTGTCGGTGATGTCGTAGAATGCCATCTCAGGCTCGATCATCCAGAACTCCGCAAGGTGGCGCGGGGTGTTGGAGTTCTCTGCACGGAAGGTGGGGCCGAAGGTGTAGATCTCTCCGAGAGCGGTGGCGCCGAGCTCGCCCTCGAGCTGGCCGCTTACCGTCAGGCTGGTCTGCTTGCCGAAGAAATCCTTGCTATAGTCGATTCCGCCCTTCTTGTTGCGCGGAAGCGGTTGGTCGAGGTTGAGTGTGGTGACCTGGAACATCTGCCCCGCACCTTCACAGTCGGACTCGGTGATGAGAGGGGTGTGGAGATAGACGAAGCCCTTGGAGTGGAAATACTCGTGGATGGCGAATGCCATCTGGTTGCGGA
>CAMJHW010000058.1 GCA_946405645.1 uncultured Bacteroidales bacterium | reverse complement strand
AGAGCAGGAACTGGCCAGTCGGTGTGTTCAGGGAGACAATGAGGCACGCAGGGAATTGTATGAGTTGTACAGTCCCCGGATTCTATCATTGTGCCGCCGGTATGCAGCCGATTCTGAAGAGGCGGAAGATCTGATGCAGGATGCCTTTGTCAAGATCTTCCGCGTCCTCAGCAAGTTCCGTTGGACAGGCGGCGGCTCGCTATATTCCTGGATGTCACGGGTGGCGTTCAATCTGGCTTTCGACTCCGCAAAACGCCGACGGCGTCTGGCCAAACAGCTTCTGGACGTAGAGACGATGGCGGAAGTGATTCCTGATGAACCAAGTTATGAGGACGCGGCATCCGTCCCGCAGGATGTTCTTCGTACTATGATCGAAAAGCTTCCGGAAGGATACCGGACAGTGTTCCGGCTTTATTGCATAGACGGACTCTCCCATCGGGAAATCGCCGGACTGCTCGGCATCAAGGAAAAGAGTTCAGCTTCAAATCTATCTCGAGCACGCGCGCTGCTCGCCTCCGCCATTTGTCAGTATCAAAAAGAGCACACAGAGTAAAGAGTTAATTATAGTATTGAATGGACAAGGAAATGAATAAGGATTGGATGGATGCCGTCCGGGAGCAATGCCTCTCGGAAGGTGCAGTCCCATCCCCTGATGGTTGGTCGCAAATTGGCCGGAAGATGCGGCGGGCTGCTGCTTGGCGCCGCAGCGCGGTTGCCGCATCCGTTCTTATACCGACAGCGGCTATTCTTCTGTGGGCGCCATGGCATCACTCTTCCGCCCCGATCGTCCCGGTCTCCCCGGCTGTCCAGGAGCATAACTCCATAGCTTGGAACGACTCCCCTGCCGTCCCAAAATCCGTCCCTGTCATTCCGAACTCCTCGTACTCTGTCGTTCCGAGCCCCTCTTCTCCTGTCGTTCAGATCGTTCCCGATTCAGCAGTCCCAAGCGAAGCTAAAGAAGCTTCTGAACCCAAGCCCGGCAGCGATGCCATCCAAGATATCCTCCCGGTCGAATCGGAGACAGATGTCAAACCCAAGGCGGCAGAAAAGTCTCCAGCGGTATATACTGATCCCTTCGAGGCTTTTCCTGAGCCTTCAACAGGTTTTCGCCCGCGCATATCCGTTGGTTTCAGGGCCGGTTCGGGGACAGACCGCCGAAAGACAGGGGTCACTTTACAATCAGCCCCCTATATTGCAGCCTTGACGTATATGAATTCATTCGAATCGCCATACGTTGCAAGAGTCAAGTCGAATTATGCCAACACGGTTGGATACGGCACCGAAGCAAATCTGTTCTTCCCTAAATCATCGACAAGTGATTATCGCCACGATTTGCCTATTTCGCTGGGCGTCACTGTCCGTGTTGAGGTGGCCCCTCGGACCGGGGTGGAAAGCGGGATTGAGTACACTTATCTCCATTCTGCCGTGGAAACAGTAATCGGCAGACTGGACCAACAGCTTCATTTCATCGGTATTCCGGTTCGAATGGATACCAGGCTCTTGTCCTATGGTGGTTTCGACCTGTATTCTGGGGTAGGGGTAAAAATGGAGAAATGCATTGCGGCATCATTAGGTCAAATCCATTGCGAAGAGAATCGCTTGCAATGGTCTGCCGAAACCTTTGCAGGTCTTCAGTACGGAATATGGAACAAGGCACACCTCTTCTTCCAGCCGGAAGTCTCGTATTATTTCACGAACACGGATCTTGTCACCTATAGGACGGAGAATCCGTTCACCTTTACTCTTCACGCAGGTTTGCGTTTTGATTTATAGCCTGAACGCAGTATATTTGCTACGTGTGAGTTATATAGGTGAATCAATCAAGCAGGATAATCATGAGACCCATCATTACAATTCTCACATCGTTTGTCGCCCTATTTGTTTTTGCGTCATGCGACAAGGATTACATCTCCCCAGATGAACTGTTCAAGGACGGTTCCATGGTCGCCAAGACCACAATACATACGAAAACCGGTGACTTCGAGGACACGGTTACCGGATTTCGACGCGCTGCCGTCTATAAAAAGAGCGATATGGAAGGGCAGTCTTGGTTTATTGCCTTTAGCGGAGGCAAGATGGTCTATGATGCATTCGTGTTAAGCATCTATTTCGACGGCATAGACAAAATGAAAGTCGGGGAGGCGCTGAATCCCAGTCGCTTCTGGTTTTCTTTCTTTTATTCCAGTGACAGTCGGGCTTCAACCTCCAAGTATAGTGGAAAGATCACCCTCGCCGACAAGGGTGAAGACTATGTCATCCTCCGCTTTCATAAAGTCAGTGTCAGCTGTTCATTCGGGAAGTATGTAACAGACGGATACCTCTATTGCCAGCTTATTGACGATTATTATCTTGAAGGATTGATTCCACCCCCTCCCCCGTCAGGGGAAGAGTAACGGACGATTCAGCTATATGTCCCCCTCAGAATTCTGAGGGGGATTTTTCGTATGGATGAAAAATGCTTAACTTTGACATTCGAATAATGATGCGATTGAACAAAATACTGTTTGTCTGCCACGGCAATATTTGCCGCAGCCCTATGGCCGAGTTCATCCTTAAGGCGATGGTCAAGGCCAAAGGGCTTGAAAATCAGTATCAAATAGAGTCCGCAGCAGTATCTTCAGAAGAGATAGGGAACCCTATATATCCGCCCGCAAAACGCTGTCTCAACCAGCACGGAGTATGGTTCGACCCCGGCAAACGGGCACGGCAGGTCACAAGATCGGACTACGACCGCTTCGACAGGATCATCTGTATGGATGCCTGGAATCTCAGGCTTATCAAGCGGATCATACCCGACGATCCGGACGGGAAAATCCACCTGATGATGTCCTATACCGGATACGGCCGCGACGTAGCCGATCCGTGGTACACGGGAGACTTTGAAGAGACTTTCCAGGACTTGCTTGAAGGATGCGGCGCAATGCTGAACGACTTATCATTATGAAAGACTTCAACGCTTTAGAAACGCCCTCCGTGGTGAGAGTTATCCGCGAGGCGGAGGTTTCCGACATGGAAGCCATCCTCGGCGTGATGGATGCCGCGCGAGGGATAATGCGCAAGTCCGGCAACATACATCAATGGGGTGACAGCTATCCCGGCACGGACGCCATCTTGAAAGATATGGACAGACACGGAGGGTTCGTCATCGAGGACGACGGCATCGTTGTAGGATACTTTGCATTCCTTCCCTCCCCGGAGCCTACGTATTTCGAAATCGAAGGAGGAGCCTGGCTTGAGGATGAGAGTACTTATCATGTTATCCACCGCATAGCGAGCATCCCCGAAGCCCACGGCATCTTCGACGACATGCTGGAGTGGTGCGCCACCCGCGAGCGCAATATCCGCATAGACACACACAAGGACAATAAGATCATGCAGCATCTGCTCTCCAAACATGGTTTCTCGTATTGCGGAATCATCCATCTTCTGTCCGGAGATGAGCGTCTTGCTTACCAGCGTATCGGATGAAGCTGAGAAAAAAGGCGGCTGCAGATTCTTTTTCCTCTATATTTTCGTACATTTGTGTGTAACTGAAAACATGATGATACGATTGTATAGATACGCGCTGGCGGCCGGAACGATGCTGGCGGCCGGTGTCTTTCTCTCTTCTGCCCTGCATGCGCAGGAAACCCATGTCGACGAGATTTCCGTCGATGCCCGCGCCACTTTCCATCAGCAGACCGAAAACGGCATCTATGACTCCCATTTCCAGGGAGACTATTTCAACATCCATATGATGGGGCATCTCACGGACAACATCAGTTTCCGCATCCGTCAGAGGATGAACAAGAAGATCGACGAGCAGAATCCCTTCAACGCCACGGATTTCTTATGGATCAACTGGCAGACGCGTTCCAACTGGTCGTTTACTTTGGGCAAGCAGCCCATCTTGGTGGGCGGCTACGAATTCGACTCGCCGCCCATCGAGGTCTATTACTACAGCGCCTTCCTCAGTCACCTGTACCAGTATTACGCCTTCGGAGCCACTGCCCATTACACCTATGCTCCCGACCAGCAGATAGCGTTCCAGTTCTCCCCTTCCCCAGTATCCTCCGGACTGCAGGACGCCTATTCGTACAACGTTTACTGGAGCGGCCGCCCTCTGGAGCACTGGAAGACATTGTGGAGCTTCAACATCGTGGAAGACCAGTTCCACCGGAAGATGAACTACATCGCTCTGGGCAACAAGTTCCCGCTCGGCGGCCTTGTGCTGGACCTGGACCTTATGAACCGCGCATCCTTCAAACAGCAGAAGTTCTTCTTCTCCGACTGGACCGTCATCTTCAAGGCCATCTGGACCGTAGGGAAATGGAACCTCTGCACCAAGTTCGGATATGAGCGCAACGACGCTTCCAACGTCGATGAGAACGGGCTTTCCTTCGACACCGCCCTGCCGGCCGGAAACGACTATCTCTACGGCGGATGCGGCGTGGAGTATTTCCCCCTCGGCAACGACAACCTTCGCCTCCACGCGGTCTATTTCCGTGACAACCACGACAATATCAACAACTATGATATAGGCATGACCTGGCGCTTCAACATCTACAAACGACCCTGATTATGTTCGAGAAAATCGTATCCGTCATCAATGATATAGTCTGGAATCCTCTTCTGGTAGTGCTGCTCGTCGGAGCGGGACTGTATTTCTCATTCCGGACACGTTTCGTACAAGTGAGACGTTTCGGTCTGATGATCCGTTCCCTCTTCGCCAAGGCGGAAACGGATGAGAACGGCAAGAGACACGGCATCTCATCCTTCGAAGCCTTCTGCATCGCCTTGTCCGGACGGGTAGGTACCGGCAATATCGTAGGAGTGGCGACGGCTATCGCCTTAGGAGGTCCGGGTGCGGTTTTCTGGATGTGGATCATAGCATTCTTCGGCGCCTCGACGGCTTTCGTGGAATCGACCCTCGCACAGGTTTTCAAGTTCCATCATACTACCGGATACAGGGGAGGCCCTTCCAGTTATATCGAACACGGCCTTGGCAAACCCGCGATCGCCATCCTTTTCTCCATACTTGCTATTGTCGGATACGGTATACTCCTTCCCACGGTTCAGGCGAACGGGGTTGCGGGCGCCCTCACCAACTCGTTCCATCTGCCCACTCTTGCAGCGGGCCTTGGTATGGCCTTCCTTCTCGGTCTCGTCATCATAGGAGGAATAAAAAGCATATCACGGGTGGCTTCCATCATTACTCCTTTTATGGCTTTGGGATACATCATTTTCTCGATTGTCATCATTTTCCAGCATCTCGACGCCATTCCGGGAGTGATGAAGACCATCGTCGACAGCGCGCTCGGCATACAGCCAATTGCAGGAGGAATCCTTGGATCCACAATAATGATGGGAGTAAAGCGCGGGATCTTCTCCAACGAGGCCGGACAGGGCAGCGGAGCTATGGTATCCGCTGCAGCTGCAGTGTCCCATCCCGCCCGCCAGGGACTCGCACAGGCATTCTCCGTCTATGTGGACACTCTCCTGGTCTGTACTGCGACTGCGCTTATGATTCTTTGCTCCGGCACTTACAATATCCTCGATGCCAAGACCGGCGAGATGCTCGTATCCAACTCGCCGGAGCTCGGAGCCAACTATGTCGGATTCACCCAGGCCGCGGTCGACTCCGCATTCACCGGATTCGGCAGCGCATTCGTGAGCATAGCGCTGGTGTTCTTCGCATTCACGACCCTGATGGCATACTACTTCTACACGGAGTCCAGCATCATCTATTTGTTCTCCGGCCGCAAGGGTTCGGAGAGGACAGAGCGCATCCTGATATGGTGCTACCGTTTCATCCTCCTCGTAATGGTCATATTCGGCTCGCTTCGCGAAGCCAATGTGGTATGGCAGTTGGGAGACATCGGGGTCGGACTCACGGCATGGATCAACGTCCTTGCCCTGCTCTTCCTCTGCCCTCACGCCATTAAGGCCCTGAAGGAATACGAAGCCAGTTCGTCTTCCTCAGGCAAGCCCAATAAACGATAAAACAGTTTGCAACCCGGTTGCAGGATTCTTACCCTACCTTTGCAGTCGTAAACTACAAAGGCATATGGCACACGATCATCATCATAATCACGACCATGAGCACGAGGCTCATGAGCATGAGCATCATCACGAGGAAGGGAACCTGAAGAAACAGATTATCCTTATAGCATGCACGGCAGTCCTGCTCGGCATTGCGGTACTGATTGAAAAGAAATGCAATCTCGCTACCTGGCAGCTGCTGCTGATCTATCTGATTCCATACCTCCTTATCGGTTTCGATACACTGAAAGAAGCGGCGGAAGGAGTCGCGCACGGCGACGCTTTCGACGAGCATTTCCTTATGGCCATAGCGACTGTCGGAGCCCTTTGCATCGGTTTTCTGCCCGGCGCTGAAACAGCTTTTCCCGAGGCAGTATTCGTAATGCTGTTCTTCCAGGTAGGAGAACTCTTCGAGGGCTATGCCGAAGGCAAAAGCCGCGAGAGCATCGCGCATCTGATGGACATCCGTCCCGACGTCGCGAATGTCGAGCGCGGAGGCAAGGTCGAAGCCGTCGATCCCGCCGGCGTGGCCGTAGGCGAGATCCTGGTCGTCAGGCCGGGCGAGAAAGTGCCGATCGACGGCACCGTCATCGAAGGATCGACCTCCGTGGACACCAAAGCCCTTACGGGCGAGAGCATCCCGCGCGAGATCGCTTCCGGAGATGAAATCCTTTCCGGCTGCGTGAACCTCACCGGCGTAGTGCGCATGCGCACTTCCAAGCCGTTCGGTGATAGCACCGTATCGCGCATCATCTCCCTAGTCGAAGATGCTGGAGAGCACAAGTCCCACAGCGAAGCCTTCATCACCCGCTTCGCCAAGGTATATACACCCGTCGTAGTCTTCGCGGCACTTGCCCTGGCGCTGATTCCGCCTGTCCTGAGCGGGAGCTTCTCCACGGCGTTCCCGACCTGGCTCTACAGGGCACTGATGTTCCTGGTCGTATCCTGTCCTTGCGCGCTTGTCATAAGCGTGCCCCTGACTTTCTTCGGCGGTATCGGCGGCGCTTCGCGCAAAGGTATCCTCGTCAAGGGAGCCAACTTCATGGACACCCTCGCAAAGGCCGGAACCGTCGTATTCGACAAAACCGGTACGCTTACCCACGGACAGTTTGCCGTCGAAGCGGTACATCCCGAATCTTGCGACGAACGGCACCTGCTGCACCTGGCAGCCCATGTCGAGCACTATTCCCAGCATCCTGTCGCGGCTGCCTTGCGTGACGCATTCCCGGAAGAAGCGACTGACGGATGCAAGGTCAGCGATGTTGAGGAACTCGCTGGAATGGGAGTAAAAGCAAAGGTTGGAGATGATCTGGTATGTGTTGGAAACACCAAAATGATGGATTCCATCGGCGCGAAATGGCATGATTGTCATCTCTCGGGGACTATACTTCACGTAGCCATCAACGGCATCTACGCCGGCCACATTGTGATAAACGACAAGGTCAAGGAAGACAGCGCAGAGGCAATCTCAGCACTGAACGGACTTGGGGTGACCCGTACCGTAATGCTGACCGGAGACCGTAAGGAAGTCGCCGAACACGTGGCGGAAAAATTGGGAATCGACGAGTTCCACGCCGAGCTGATGCCGGACGGAAAGGTACAGCACGTAGAGCGGCTTACAGCCGCCAAGGAGCCCGGGAGCAGCCTGCTCTTCGTCGGAGACGGCATCAACGACGCTCCCGTGATGGCCAGGGCCGATGTCAGCCTGGCGATGGGCGGGCTGGGCAGCGACGCCGCGCTGGAGGCGGCCGACGTCGTCCTGATGGACGACAAGCCGTCCAAGGTCGCGCTCGCCATCCGTATCGCCCGCCGCACGCTCGGCATCGCCCGCCAGAATGTCGTCTTCGCCATAGGCGTGAAAATTGCAGTGCTGCTGCTGGCCGCATTCGGCATAGCGACGATGTGGATGGCTGTCTTCGCCGACGTGGGCGTGACAGTGCTTGCAGTGCTGAACGCCATGCGGGCCTTGAAGGTAAAGTAAATGGATATACACAATCAACTCTCTGACGAGCAATTGCTTGAGAAGGCCGGAGTCCGCGTCACCGCGGTCCGGCTTCTCATTTGGCGCGAAGTCAGGCATTCTTTCACTGGAACATTCAGCCTGGCCGATGTCGAGGACGCTCTCCCGACCGTGGACAAGTCCACGATCTTCCGTACTCTCACTTTGCTGAGCGAGGCGCATTTGCTTCACGACATCGACGACGGTTCCGGCTCGCACAAGTATTGCGTCTGCCATCACGACGACACCCGTATGTGTACCGGCCACGTACACCTTACGTGCCGCATCTGCCACCGGACCTTCTGTCTTCCCGACGTGCGCATCCCCCAAGTCGTACTCCCCGAAGGCTTCGAGCCTGA